>CAZYOL010000011.1:0-40825 GCA_964649065.1 uncultured Spirochaetales bacterium | reverse complement strand
GTCGAGGGCCTCGGCCTGGTCTACAACCCGGGCGAGTACGTCGAGGGCTTCACCAACCTGCTCTGGACGCTGTGGATCGCCGCGGCCGTCGCCTGCGGCATCCCGGCACCGGCCGCGGGCCACGCCTTGGGCCTGGCCAGCGGGGCGGCGGCCCTGGCGGCCAGCGCCCTGCTCGCGGCGCGCCTGGGCGGCCCCTGCGCTCCGGTGCTCGCGGCGGCGGCGCCGCCGCTGGTGCTGGCCGCCCCGGTCTTCACGCGTTGGAGCTTCTCCGGCCTGGAGACACCGCTCTTTGTCGCCTGGAACGCGGCGGCCCTGGCGGCCTACGCCCACCGACGCGTGGGCCTGGCCACCTCCTTGGCCGTGCTGGCGACGTGGACCCGGCCGGAGGGCGTGCTCGTGGCCGCGGCCATCTTCGCCTCCCTCTGCCGCCCGCGCGCGCGCCTGGCCCGGGCCTGCCGCGCCCCGCTCGCCTACGCAGCAGCGCTGCTCTTGCTGTGCGCCTTTCGGCTGCTCTACTACGGATCGCTGCTGCCGAACACCTTCTACGCCAAGGTGGGCGGCGTTCCCCTGAGCCACGGGGTCGAGCACGTGCTCGCCTTCTTCGGCTCGGGAGCCTGGCTGCTCCTCCCCGGCGCCGGCGTCGCGGTGGCCCTCGAGCCGCGCAGCCGGCCCGGGGCGCTGCACGCGGCGCTGGTGGTGGCCGCCGTCGTGGCGGTCGGGGGCGACGTCTTCCGCTGGCGCTTCCTGCTGCCCCTGCTGCCCTGGCTGGCGGCGGCGGCCGCAGCGGGCACGGCGCGGATCTGGCGGCGCAGCCCGGCGGCCGGGGCGGGGGCCGTCGCGGCCCTGGTCGTGGCGGCCTGGCTGCAGAGCGTCGGCCCGCTCCCGCGCAGCCTGGCCGAGGCCGGGTCGGCTCTGCTTCACCCGGAGCGCGCGCGCTACCTCGACGAGGTGGTGCGCGTCGACCGGGTCCTCGAGGCGACCGGCCGGCTGCAGGCCTCCAGCCTGCTCGCCAGCGACGAGCGCCTGGGCCTGGTGGCCACCGGAGCCATCGGGGCCTTCGGCTACTACTCGCGCCTGCGCATCCTGGACCTCTACGGTCTGGTGGATCCCGTGATCGCCCGCAGCCCGCGTCCCGGAGCCTCCGTCGGCGATCCCGTCGTGGTGGGTCACCAGCGCAGTCGCGCGGCCTACGTCCTGGCGCGTCGGCCCGATCTGATCCTGCTCGACGCGCCGCAGGCCGGCGTAGCTCCGCTGATTCCCGCCATCCGGGATCTGCGGGCCCACCCGGCCTTCTCGCGCGTCTCCGTCTTGCACGCGGAGCTGGGCTTCTACCGCCTGCGGCCGCCGCCCGCCGCGACCGAAGGCGGCCCGCGCTGAGTCCTCAGCGCCCTTCGAAGCGAGGCTTGCGCTTCTCCAGGAAGGCCTGCATCCCCTCCCGGAAATCCGCGCTGCGGAAGAGGGGCAGGAGCTGCAGGTAGACGTGGTGCACGTGGTCGTCGAACTCCTCGGAGGCGCCGGCCCGCATCATGCGCTTGGTCGCCTGCACGGCCAGGGGCGCATTCTCGGCGATCTCCTGGGCCAGGGCCCGGGTCTCCTTCTCCAGCAGATCGTCGGGGACCACGCGGTTCACCAGGCCCAGCTCGAGGCACTGCTCCGCGTTCAAGCTGCGCCCGGTGAAGGCGATCTCGGCCGCCCGGGCCCAGCCGATCATGCGCGGCAGCAGCCAGGTGCCGCCGCTCTCCGGGAGTACCCCGCGACGCGTGAAGGCCGCCGAGAGCACGCCGCTCTCGCCCGCGATGCGGATGTCGCAGCCGAGGGCCAGGTCCATTCCGTAGCCCGCGGCGGGGCCGTTCAAGGCGCAGATCGTCGGGGTGTCGATCCCGTGCAGCACCGTCGGCGGGGCGTTGCGCAGGTCGAGGCTGACAGGCAGGCCCGCACCGGAGCTGCCGATGCCCGACCCGGCAGCAGCGTCCTGCAGGTCGAGGCCCGAGCAGAAGCCGCGTCCGGAGCCGGTCAACACGATCACGCGGACGGCGGGATCTTCGTTCGCGGCCACCAGCTGCTCGGAGATTCCCTGCAGCATGGCGCCGGAGATCGCGTTCAGGCGCTCGGGACGGTTCAGGGTGAGGGTGGCGATGGGGCCGTCCACCCGGCACAGCAGGTCGCTCATGGAGTTCTCCTTCCGGGGCCGGAGTATGCCACGGCCTCGGGGCGCCTTGCCGCGCGGGGCACGCGAGGCATCAAAGTGTATGCTCCGGGGGTGACGCCGGGCCCGCGAGAGCTGCACCGGGTGGCGGTCTACCGTCGGGCCGTGCGGGCCTCCCTCGAGCGGGTCTGGGAGAACGTCTTCGACTGGGAGCACCTGCCCTGGCTCCACGCCGGGAGCTTCGCCGCCATCGAGCTGGTCGATCAGGGCGACTGGGGCTGGCGCGCGCAGGTCCAGCTGCCGCCCGGCGGCGAGAAGCGCCGCTTCGAGCTGGAGCTGGTGGCCGAGCGCGACGCGCGACGCTACGTGGCCCGCACCCTCGAGGGCCTGGGTCGAGGCACGGAGATCTGGACCCAGCTCGACGTACGGGGGCCCCAGTGCACGGGCGTCGAGGTCGAGTTCTTCGTGCCGGAGGTCGAGCCCGCCAGTCGCGCCGCCCTGGCGCAGGCCTACACCCAGCTCTACCGGAGGCTCTGGGACGAGGACGAGGCGATGATGATGCGCCGCGCCGAGATCCTCGCGGCCGGCCCCCGGCCGGTCGCCGAATCCGCGGAGCCGATCGACCTCGGGCCCGTGGAGGAGCTCTTCGAGCGGCTGCCGCTGGAGGTCGAGCTGCAGGGTCGTCGCTACCGCATCGTGGAGCTGGAAGGCGACCTGGTCGCCTACGCCACCCTGTGTCCGCACCGGCTCGGGCCCCTGGAGGAGACGCCGGTGCTCGACGGCTGCGTGACCTGCCCCTGGCACGGCTACCGCTTCGCCGTGCGCGACGGTCGCAGCGCCGACGGTCGGGGGCTGCGGCTGCCGCCGGCCCCCCGGGTCCGGCTGCGGGAGGGCCGCGCCCGTCTCTCCTGGGCCGACTGAGGCCCGAGGCGCCCAGCGCCCGGGGCCGGCTCTCGCGCTCGATCGGCTATCTTCCCGGGTCTTTGCGCAGGAGTCCTTCGCCGTGAGCCAGCGCGATTCCGGAAGCGAGTCCGAGATCGGTGCCGAGGCCGGGTCGGAGCTCTCGGCCGAGGCGGCCGGCGAGCGCGAGCGGGCTCCGGCGCCCCGGCGCATCGTGCCCGTCCCGGCGACGCCGCGCCGCGCCGGCCCGGCTCCGGCGGAGTCCGCCGAGCCCCGCATCGCCCACGACCTCGACTGGCCGGAGTACTATCTCAACCGCGAGCTGACCTGGCTCTCCTTCAACTGGCGCGTCCTCCACGAGGCCGAGGACGAGCGCACGCCCCTGCTCGAGCGCCTGCGCTTCATCGCCATCGTCGGCAGCAACCTCGACGAGTTCTTCATGAAGCGCATCGGCGGCCTGAAGCAGCAGGTCGGCGCGGGCATGCGCGAGCTCTCGGTGGACGGTCGCACGCCCCAGCAGCAGATCGCCGAGTGCTACGAGGTCATCCGCAAGCTCGTGCGCCGCAAGCGCGAGGTGATGCGGCAGCTCGACGGCCTGCTCCGGGAGCGGGACATCCATCTGGCGCGCTACGAGGACCTCTCGCCGGACCAGCAGACCTCCCTGCGAGACTACTACTTCGAGAACATCTTCCCCCTGGTGACGCCCCAGGCCATGGACCCGGCGCATCCCTTCCCCTTCGTCTCGAACCTCTCGCTGAACCTGCTGGTCACCCTGCACCGGCCCAAGGATCAGCGCCCCGCCCTCACCCGCGTCAAGGTTCCCGTGGGAAACGGGATCCCGCGGCTGCTGCGCGTCGGGGAGGAGCTGACCTTCGTGCGCCTCGAGGACGTGATGGCGCACAACCTCGACCTGCTGCTGCCCGGCATGGAGGTGATGGGCTGCGAGTTCTTCCGGGTGACGCGCAACGCCAACACCGGCCGCGACGAGGAGCAGGCCGACGACCTGCTGGCCATGATCGAGTCCGAGCTGCGCGAGCGGCGCTTCGCGCCGATCGTGAGGCTGGAGGTGGAGAAGGGTATGGATCCGGTCCACCGGGGCATGCTGGCCGCCGAGCTCGGCCTGGACGAGGCCTCCGACGTCTTCGAGGACGACGGCATGCTGGGGGTGCGCGATCTGATGGCGATCGCCTCCCTGGACCTCCCCGAGCTGCACGATCCGAGCCACCATCCGGTCGACCACGCGGAGCTGGTGAGCGATCGGAACATCTTCCACGTGATCCGCGGGGTCGGCAGCATCCTCGTCCACCACCCCTACGAGTCCTTCTCCACCTCCGTGGGACGCTTCCTCAAGGAAGCCAGCGAAGACCCCAAGGTGCGCGCCATCAAGATGACGGTCTACCGGACCTCCGAGGAGACGGGGGTGATCGACCAGCTGATCCAGGCCGCCCGCAACGGCAAGCAGGTGGCCGTCGCGGTGGAGCTGAAGGCGCGCTTCGACGAGCAGGAGAACATCCGCTGGGCGACGCGGCTGGAGGAGGCGGGGATCCACGTCACCTACGGGGTGGTGGGCCTCAAGACCCACTGCAAGGTCATCCTGGTGGTGCGGCAGGATTACAACGGCCTGCGCCGCTATGCCCACATCGGCACCGGGAACTACCACGCGGGCACGGCGCGGCTCTACTCGGACCTCGGCCTCCTCACCTCGGATCGCGAGATCGGCCGCGACCTCACGGAGCTCTTCAACTACCTGACCACCGGCTACAAGCCCAAGCGCGACTACCAGAAGATCCTGCCCGCACCGGCACTGCTGAAGCAGGGGATCCTGGATCGGATCAGCCGCGAGATCACCCTGCACAGCGCCGAGCGGCCCGGTCGCATCCGCATGAAGATGAACGCCCTGGAGGACGCCGACGTCACCCAGGCCCTCTACCGCGCCTCCCAGGCCGGCGTGCAGGTCGACCTCATCGTGCGCGACACCTGCCGGCTGCGCCCCGGCATCCCGGGCCTCTCGGAGAACGTGCGGGTGGTCAGCCTGGTCGGGCGCTTCCTGGAGCACGCCCGCATCTACCACTTCGCGAACGACGGCGAAGACGAGTACTACCTCGGCTCGGCCGACCTGATGCAGCGCAATCTCGAGAACCGCGTGGAGGTGCTGGCTCCGGTGGAGGAGCCGCGCCTGCGCGAAGATCTCGACGCGCTGCTGGAATCGCAGCTCTGCGATTCCCGGGCGGCCTGGGACATGCAGCCGGACGGACGCTACGTGCAGCGGGTGCCCGAGAGCCCGCGCAAGGCCCGGAGCGCCCAGGAGATCGCCATCGGCCGGGCCGAGAAGCGCTTCAAGGAGGCCACCCGGCTGCGCCGGCGCCAGCCCAAGGGCTTCCCGCGCCGCGCCCCTCGCTAGCGCCGGGCCATCACCCAAGTCTCCGGAATCGTTGAAGAGCCGACTCAGGCTTGACGGCTCGCCGACACCCGTGCTAAAAAGAATCAGAACACTGATTCTGATCCGAGGACGGCCATCCCGTGAGCGCCTCTCAAGCCGGACTCCGCTGGGTTCGCCCGCCGCAGCAGGCGCGCAGCCGCGAGACCCTCGACCGCATCCTCGACGCGGCCGAGAGCCTGGTCGCGGAGAAGGGCGTCGACGACACGCCGATCTCCGAGATCGTGCGGCGCGCCGGCTCCTCGGTCGGGGCCTTCTACACGCGCTTTGCCGACAAGCACGCCCTGGTGCACTCCCTCTACGACCGCTTCTACGAGCAGGCCATCGCGACCGCCGACGACGCGCTCGATCCGGAGCGCTGGGAAGGCGCCTCGGTGCGCGAGCTCCTGTCGTCGGTCCTGCACTTCCTGGTCGACATCTACCGCAGCCAGCGCGGCCTGATGCGTGCCTTCGCCCTGCGCACGCACACCCATCCCGACTTCCAGGCGCGCCAGGAGCGCGTCTCGCACCACGTCAACGAGCGGCTCTCGGCCCTGCTGCTGGCGCGGCGCGACGAGATCCGCCACCCGGATCCCGCGGCCGCCTCGGCCTTCGGCCTGATGATCGTCTTCAGCGCGCTCGAGAGCGCCATCCTCTTCGGCGAGATGCGGTCGTCGCTGGCGCTCTCCGACGAGGCCCTCGCCACCGAGCTCACGAGGACCTTTCTCGCGTACCTCGGCAGTCAGCCCGAATCCCCCACCGAGTGAAGGAGGAGACCGTCATGGAGAAGCTCCACCCCGAGACGCCGATCGAGCAGATCGAGGTTCCGCAGAGCCTCTCGTACAACTGGGAGTACGAGAACACGCGCCGCCGCCTGGTGCGACTCTACGAGAACGCCAAGCGGGACCAGTGGAACGCCACCGACCGCCTCGACTGGTCCCTCGACGTGGACGCGGAGAAGGGGCTGCTCCCGGACCAGGCCATCGGCATCTGGGGTACGCCCATGTGGGAGAAGCTCGACGCGCGCGGCGTGGAGCGCGTGCGCAAGGAGGCCGTCACCTGGCAGCTCTCCCAGTTCCTGCACGGGGAGCAGGGCGCCCTGCTGGCGACCGCCCAGATCGTGGACAGCGTGCCCTGGTTCGAGGGCAAGCAGTACGGGGCCACCCAGGTGATGGACGAGGCGCGCCACGTCGAGGTCTACCGGAAGTTCCTGCTCGAGAAGCTCGAGCACGAGTACCCCGTGAACAGTCACCTCAAGTCCCTGCTGGACCAGATTCTCACGGACTCGCGCTGGGACATGAAGTTCCTGGGCATGCAGATCATCGTCGAGGGCCTGGCCCTGGCCGCTTTCGGCGTGATCCGCGACACGACCACCAATCCGCTGCTGCGCGACCTCACCGCCGCCGTGATGGAGGACGAGTCGCGGCACGTGGCCTTCGGAGTGCTCTCGCTCCGCGAGTTCTACGAGGATCTCTCCGAGGCCGAGCGCAACGAGCGCGAGGAGTTCGTCTACGAGGCCAGCGTGCTGATGCGCGACCGCCTGACCAACGAGGAGGTCTGGGAGCGCGTGGGCCTCGACCCGCAAGCCTGCATCGACGCCATGGAGGAGGCGCCCATCGCCAAGGACTTCCGCTACCGCCTCTTCTCCAAGATCGTCCCGAACGTGAAGAGCCTGGGCCTCCTCTCGGATCGCCAGCGCCGGCGCTTCCACGAGCTCGGGATCCTGCAGTTCGAGCACGAGACCACCTCGGACGTGGATCACGACATGGAGATCGAGCGGCGCATTCGCGAGGGCGAGCTCGACCCGAGCCGCGTTGCGGCCGCCTGACCGGGCGCGAGGGCGCCCCCTGCGCCCGACCGCTGCTAGCGTCGGGGGGTGAGCGACGACCGCACCCTGCACGCCTGCGACGTCAACTGGCGCTGGGCGCAGACCGCCTTCCTGGCCAGCTCGGTGCGGGGCGAGGTGGCGGAGGGCCGCGACGCCTTTCTCAGCCACTGCGGCTTTCCCGCGCCGGAGTTCAACCTCGCCCACCTGAAGGCGCCGGTGCGGGATCTCGGCCGGGCGCTCGAGGCCTGCGCGGCCTTCTACGCGGCGCGCGGGCTGCCCTACGCGGTCGTGCTGCGGGCGGACCGGGCCGGCGGCTGCGCCGCGGAGCTCCTGCGCCGCGGCTACAGCCCGGGAGCTCCCACCCCCGGCATGCTGCTGGAGCCGATCCGTATCCGGGAGCCGGACTCCGAGCTCGAGATCGAGCCGGTCGAGACGCCGTCCCAGCTCGAGGACTTCCAGCGCACCGCCTTCGAGGGCTTCGGTCTGCCGGCGGCCCTGGCCCCGGAGTTCCTGACCCAGGCCTTCCTCGATCTTCCCGGCGTCGCGCTCTACACCGGGCGCGTGGCCGCTGAGCCGGTCTGCACCTCGGCCCTCGTCGTGACGCCCGGAGTCGCGGGGATCTACTGGGTGGCGACCCGGCCCGGCTGGCGCGGACACGGCTTCGGCGAGGCCGTCACCTGGGCTGCCGTGGCCGGGGGGCTCGCGGCGGGCTGTCGGGTCGCCAGCCTGCAGGCCTCGGACATGGGGCGGCCCGTCTATCAGCGAATGGGCTTCGAGGCTCCCCTTTCCTACCTGCGCTTCGACCCGCCCGCAGGCCTCTGAGCCCCGACTCGCGGGCGGCCGCCCAGGGGCCATACTCCGACGAGGAGGTCTCGCCGTGGCTGCATCGGATCGCTCCTCGCGCTCGCCCGGGCCCCCGGGCGGCCCGAGCTCCGAGCTGGCCCGGCGCGACTTCCTGCGCGGCGCCGCCGCCGGGGTCGGCCTCTCCCTGCTGCCGCTGCCTCGAGCCTGGGCGGCTCCGGGGGCCGAGCCGCCCCAGGTGCGCCGCCGCGTCAGCCTCGGCAGCACCGGCCTCGAGCTGCCGGACATCGGCTTCGGCTCGAGCCGCCTGGGCGACGACGAGCGGCTGGTGCGCCACGCCTTCGAGCGCGGCATCACCTACTTCGACACCGCCGAGTCCTACACGCGCGGCCAGTCCGAGACCACGCTCGGCAAGGCATTGCGGGGCATTCGCGACCAGGTGCTCCTCACCAGCAAGACGAAGTGCGGGCCCTCGACCCGCAAGGCGGAGCTGATGCAGGCCCTGGAGGGCAGCCTGCGCCGGTTGCGCACGGACCGCGTCGACCTCTACTTCAACCACGCGGTGAACCACGTCGCGCGCCTGCGCAATCCCGAGTGGGGCGAGTTCGCCGAGCGCGCCAAGCAGCAGTGCAAGATCCGCTTCTCCGGCATCTCGGGCCACGGCGGCAATCTCGTCGCCTGCCTGGAGGAGGCGGTCGAGCGCGATCTCGTGGACGTCTTCCTGGTCGCCTACAACTACGGCCAGGACCCCACCTTCTACCAGCGCCTCACCCGCGACTTCGACTTCGTGGCGCCCCAGCCCGGCCTGCCGGCGGTGCTGGATCGGGCCCGGGCCAAGGGCATCGGCGTGGTCGCCATGAAGACCCTGCGCGGCGCTCGCCTCAACGACATGAAGCCCTACGAGTCGGGCGGCGCCAGCTTCGCCCAGGCGGCCTTCCGCTGGGTCTTCGGCAGTGGCCACGCGGATGCACTGGTGGTCTCGATGAAGAGCCCGCAGATGGTCGACGAGTACCTGGGGGCCTCGGGCTGGACGCGCGAGCAGAGCCGCGACCTGCCGCTCCTGGAGCGCTACGAGGCCCTGAACGGCCGCAGCCAGTGCCGCTACGCCTGTGGTGCCTGCCACGCCTCCTGCCCCCACGGCGTGGAGGTCTCCGAAGTGCTCCGGACGCGCATGTACGATCGCGACTACGGCGATCTCGAGCTGGCCCGTGAGGACTACGCGAAGCTCGGCGCCGGCGCGGCGGCCTGCACGAGCTGTGCGACCCAGGCCTGCCTGGGCGCCTGCCCCGCCGGGATCGAGATCCCGCGCCTCACCCGCGACGCGCACCACCGGCTGGCGTAGCCGGCGCGGTGGTCGCGCGCTCCCGAGGCGGCGCCGGGCCCGGCACTTCCCCTGCCCCGGGGCCGCGGTAGGCTCCGCCGGCATGGAGGGGGTGGAGCAGGCGCAGCAGGCTGTGAGCCATCCGGGCCTCACGGTCGGGCTGGCGCTGGCCGTGGGGATGGCCGCCCAGTCTGCCGCGCGCCATCTGCGGATTCCCGGCATCGTGCTGCTGCTGATCGCCGGTGCAGCCCTGGGCCCCGACGGCCTGGGCTGGGTCGAGCCGCGCGCCCTGGGCGAGGGCCTGTTCCTGGTGGTCGAGCTGGCGGTGGCGATCATCCTCTTCGAGGGCGGCCTCAATCTCGAGATCCGCCGGCTGCGCCGCGAGCAGACCTCGATCCAGCGACTGGTCAGTGTCGGGGCGGCCATCACCCTCGTCGGTGGGGCCGTCGCCGCGCGGCTCGTCTTCGGCTGGTCGTGGAGCGTGTCGCTGCTCTTCGGAAGCCTGGTGGTGGTGACGGGGCCGACGGTGATCGGCCCGCTGGTCCACGAGCTGCGGCTCAAGACGCGCGTCGCCACCGTGCTCGAGGCCGAGGGCGTCCTGATCGATCCGATCGGCGCCATCCTCGCGGTGCTGATGCTGGAGCTGGCGCTGCCGGCCGGGGGCGTGGCGGACGAGGCCACCCACGTGCTGCTGCGCATCGGCGTGGGAACGGCGCTGGGCATCGTCGCCGGCTTCGGGCTGGGCGCCCTGCTGCGACAGCGGCGTCTGCTGCCGGAGGGGCACGAGAACATCACGACCCTGGCGCTGGTGCTGCTGCTCTTCGCCGCCTGCGAAGAGATCGTCTCCCACAGCGGCATTCTGGCGGTGACCCTGGCGGGGGTCGTGGTGGGCAACCTCCGAACCCGGGTCGATCGCGACCTCCGCGAGTTCAAGGATCAGCTCACCGTGCTCCTGATCGGCCTGCTCTTCGTGCTGCTCGCCGCCGACGTGCGCCTGCGCGACGTGCTGGCGCTGGGCTGGGCCGGCCTGGGGGTGCTGGCCGCGCTGATCTTCGTGGTCCGTCCCCTCAACGTCTTCGTCTCCACCCTGGGCTCCGAGCTCGATCGCAACGAACGCCGCTTCATCTCCTGGGTGGCTCCCCGGGGCATCGTCGCAGCGGCGATCGCCTCGGTCACCGCGGGCACCCTGGACCGGGCCGGGATCACCGGCGGCACCGAGCTGCGGGCCCTGGTCTTTCTCACCATCGCCGGCACCGTGCTGCAGGCCGGCCTCACCGCCCTGCCCGTGGCCGCCCTGCTGGGGCTGCGGCTTCCGGGGCGCGATCGCATCGCCATCCTCGGCGCCCAGGGCCTCGGCTTCGCCCTGGCCGAGGCGCTGCGCAGCGGCGGCCGGACGGTGGTCTTCCTCGACGCCAATCCGGCCAACTGCCGCCGCGCCGAGGAGCAGGGCTTCTCGGTGGTCTACGGGGACGCGCTCCAGGAGCGCACCATGCTGCGCGCGCGCCCGGAGGCGGTGAGCGTGGTCATCGGCCTCACCCCGAACCAGATGCTGAACAGCATCTTCGTCGCCCGGGCGCGGGATCGCTTCGGCGTGCCCCAGGGCTACGTGGCCGCGGCGCGGCCCGAGTCGGGCCTGGCCCCGGAGCTCGTCGCTGCCGACGAGGACATCGGCATCCTCTTCGGCGTTCCGCACGCCGTCGAGCGCTGGGCCGTGCGCTGGCGCCACGGAGACGTGGCGGTCGAGGAGTGGTCCTTCCGGGGCGCGCCCAAGCTCCCCGAGGGCCAGCGGCCGCCGTCCATCGGCGAGCTCTTCGTGGCCCTGACGCTGCGCCGGGGCAAGAGCACCTCTCCCATGCGCGGCGGCCTCGAGCACAAGGTGGGCGACGTGTCCGCCGTGGCCTTCTATCTCCCCGAGCGCGACAAGGCCCAGGAGGTGCTGCGCGCGCTGGGCTGGGAGCCCGTCTCCGAGGGAGAGCAGCTGGCCGGCTGAGCCTCCGGCGAGGCGCCAGGGCAAGCCCGTGGGGCGGCGCTAGGGACAGGCCTCCGGAGCGGCGCTGGAGGGCGCCTCCCGCGCCCGCTCCGGGCGGTGGACGTCCGGCTCCAGGTAGATCAGCCGGGCCGAGGGCACGCGCCCGCGCACCGCGGCCTCCGCGCCGTCGACGGCCGCCGCCACCGCGTCGAAGGTCAGGGCCGAGTCGAGCTCGATCTTCGCCGCCACCAGCAGCTCCTCGGGACCGAGGTGGATCGTGCGCATGTGGATCACGCGCTCGACGTGGGGGGCCTCCACCAGGGCCGAGCGGATGTCGGCGCGCTGCTGGGGGCCGGCCGCCTCGCCGATCAGCAGGCTCTTCATCTCGATGGCCAGCAGCGCGGCGATCGCCCCCAGCAGCAGGCCGATGGCCAGCGTGGCCGCGGCGTCGAAGCGGGCGTCGCCGGTGAGCAGGGTCGCGCCGATGCCGAGCAGCGCGAGGACCAGGCCGAGCAGCGCGCCCAGGTCCTCGAGCAGCACCACCGGCAGCTCGGGGCTCTTGGCGTGCCGCACGAAGGCCCACCAGCTGCGCCCGGCCCGCAGCGGATTCGCCTCGCGGATGGCGGTGCGGAAGGAGAGCGTCTCCAGGCCGATGGCGATCCCCAGCACGCCGATGGCCCAGCCCGGCGAGGCGACCTCGTGGGGGTGGAAGAGCTTCTGCGAGCCCTCGTAGAGGGCGAAGAGGGATCCCAGCGAGAAGAGCACCACGGCCACCACGAAGGACCAGAAGTAGCGCTCGCGACCGTATCCGAAGGGGTGCTCCTGGGTCGGCTCGCGCTTCGCCAGCGTTCCGCCCAGGATCAGCAGGGCCTGATTGCCCGTGTCGGCCACGGAGTGCACCGCCTCCGCCAGCATCGAGCTGGCCCCCGTGGCCAGGTAGGCCACGAACTTCGCCACTGCGATCCCGAGGTTGGCGAAGAGGGCCGCGAGGATGGCCCGGCGGCTTCCCTCGTGCACGGGCCCGGGGTCAGCTCCCGCTCGCGAAAGCCGAGCGCAGCGCCTCCACCCGCTTGCGATTGGCGCCGAGATCGCTGTAGCCGGTGCGCGAGGCCGAGCGCACGTGCACGACCCCCGCCTCGGGGTCGACGAGCAGCTCGACGTCGTCGGTGAAGCGGAAGATCCGGCTGCGGAACTCCGCGTGCAGATAGCGCTCGTCGGCGCTCACGATGCGGGTGCGCGGCATGTCCACGACGATGCGCCGCAGCCGGTCGATCACGTCCTCGGGGCTGCCCGTGAAGGCCAGCGGCTCCACGCGCTGCTCCCCGTCCTCGGCCTGGCTGGAGACGCAGTTGGGCTTGTTCGGGCAGGGGGCCAGGCGCCCGGCCGCCAGGTCCTCGGCGCTCGTCACGGCCATCAGCAGCGCTCCGATCGGCAGCAGGCCCATCACGAGATCTTTGCGATCACGTGATCGGCGAAGTCGCCGAAGCCCCGGCGCAGCTCCTCGGGCTCGAGGCCCGGGGGCGGCAGCACCAGCCTGGAGACGCCGAGATCCGCGTAGCGCTTGGCATCGTCCAGGCTGGGCAGGCCGCCGCTGGTCGTGGTCAGCTCGATCTCTCCCGGGTCGCGGCCGAGCTTGTCGCACTCGTCGCGCATGGCCTCGACCAGCTTGCCGAAGGTCGCGAGATCTCCCTTGGCCGGGAAGAAGCCGTCGCCGATGCGCGCCGCACGCCGCGCAGCGGCCTCGACGTGCCCTCCCACCACGATCGGGACCCCGGGCTGCTGGACGGGCTTCGGGCTCGAGTGCACCGGCGGCCAGCGGTAGAAGCGACCCTCGAAGGCCTCGGGCTTCTCGCTCCACAGCGAGCGGATCGCGCGGACCGACTCCTCGGTTCGGGCCACCCGCTCGTGGAAGGGGATGCCCAGCACCTCGAACTCCTCCTCGAGCCAGCCGATCCCGATGCCCATGATCGCGCGGCCGCCCGAGAGCTGATCGAGGCTGGCGAACTCCTTGGCGACGTAGACCGGGTGACGCTGCGGCAGGATCACGATGCCGGTGGCCAGCTTGATGCGCTCGCTGAGGGCGGCGGCGTAGGCCAGGTGCAGGAGCGGGTCCGGAATCGGGGACTCCTCGGGACCCGGCATGCGGCCGTCGCGGCTGTAGGGGTAGCGGCTCTCGTAGCCGACCGGCACGACCACGTGCTCCACGGTCCAGATCGACTCCAGGCCCGCCTCCTCGGCGCTGCGGACCAGGGCTTCGAAGATGGGGGGGTGGCCGAAAGGACCGGCGTTGGTGAAGAAGACACCGAAGTTCATGGGGGCTCCTGGTAGGTCGCTACCCGCTCGTTACCGCAGACCGGCGGGGGCGGTCAAGGCGCGGACCCGCGCGGAGTCCCCTCCAGGGCGCGCCGCACCGCGCGGGCCAGCTCGTCCGGATCGAAGGGCTTGGGCAGATAGCCCGCCAGCCCCTCGCCGTAGCGGCTGGAGACATCCGCCTGGTCGTAGCCCGTGGTGAGCACCACGGGCAGCTGCGGGTGGGCCTCGCGGAGCGCCCGGAAGGTCTCCTCGCCGCTCATGCCGGGCATCGAGGCGTCGAGCAGCACGAGGTCGAGGGCCGCGCCGGCCCGCGTCAGGGCCTCGGCTCCGCTGGCGGCCTCCAGGACCCGGTAGCCGCGCCGGCTCAGCGCGGCCGAGACGGTGGCGCGCACGTACTCCTCGTCGTCCACGACCAGCACCGTCTCGCTCCCGTCCAGGCACTCCTGGCTGGGAGCCGCGGCCTCGGCCTTCTCCTCGGAGGCCGGCAGGAAGACGCGCACGGCGGTGCCCGCGCCCGGCCGCGAGTCGACGGCGATGCCCCCTCCGCAGCGGTGCACGATGCCGAGGGTCGCGGCGAGCCCGAGGCCGTGTCCGCTCTCCTTGGTCGTGAAGAAGGGGTCGAAGATGCGGTCTCGCGTCGTCGCATCCATGCCGCGGCCGTCGTCGCAGACGCGGAGCAGGACGCCCGCCCCGCTCTCGAGGCTGCTGCCCGGCACCAGGGCCGCCAGCTCCTCGGCCCCGACCTCCACGGCCCGGGTCTCCACCCGAACCCAGCCCGCTCCGTCGCCCGCCTCGGCCGCATTGAGGATCAGATTCATGAAGACCCGCCGCAGCTCGGCGGGGTCGGCCTGCACCGCCG
This sequence comes from uncultured Spirochaetales bacterium, assembly GCA_964649065.1. Taxonomy (GTDB): domain Bacteria; phylum Myxococcota_A; class UBA9160; order UBA9160; family SMWR01; genus CAZYOL01. The sequence continues at coordinate 26,272 of CAZYOL010000011.1, read as the reverse complement.
GCAGCTCCTCGGAGAGGTCGAGCTGCAGCTGCACCGACTTCGGGATCGCACTCTCGAGCAGCGCCTCCATCTCGTGCAGCTCCGTGGAGAGGTCGACGGGCTGGGCGTGCGAGGAGCCCTTGCCGGCGTAGGCGAGCAGCTGTCCGGTGAGGTGGCTGGCCAGCCGGGCTCCCTGCATCAGATCCCGCAGCGGCCTGTGGGCCGGATGCTCCGGGTCGAGGCTCACCCGCGCCTCGCCGGCGTTTCCCATGATGCCGGTGAGCAGGTTGTTGAAGTCGTGGGCGACGCCGCCCGCCAGGATGCCGAGGCTCTCGAGCCGCTGGGCCTCCTGGACCTGGTGCTCGAGCTGGGCGCTCTCCGTGCGGGCGTTCAGCAGCGCCGCAAAGCCCACCTCGCCGAGGCCGCCCCGCAGTGTCACCTGGTCCACCTCGAGCACCCGGTCCGGGTCCTGCCGCGCCCGCTCGAGCAGCGCTGCCAGGGACTCGCCGAGGAGGGGCCGCCCGCCCAGCAGCTGGCGGGCCGCGGGATTGGCGTCGATCACGACGCCCTCGCCGTCGGCCAGCAGAACCCCCACGCGCAGCTGCTCCATGATGCTGCGCCGGCCCATCGGCAGCACCGCGGCGAAGCCCGAGTCGATCACCGTGAGGCGCACGGCCAGGGCGCCGACACCGAGCAGGATCGGTGTCGGATCCAGGCCGGAGACGTCGCCGAAGAGGTAGAAGATGTTGAAGGCGACCAGCGTGCTCATGCCCAGCACCAGGCCCGCCACGCGCAGCGGTCGCGTGCGTCCGGTCCGGCGGGCGGCGGCCACGAAGTGCAGCGTGCCGGCGACCCCGAGCGTCCACGCGTAGCCCGCGAAGACCCAGAAGACGATGCCGCGCGGCGGGGGCACGGGAGCCGTCCACGAGACGAAGAGCCCGCTCCGGTCCCAGTAGAGGAAGGAGTAGCCGGCCAGCAGGGGGATGCCGGCCAGCGGAATCAGCCAGGGCCGCGCGCCGTACCAGGCCGCGCGGGAGATCGCCGCCCCGGCCCACAGCCAGGTCAGCGGCAGCAGGCTGACGCCCAGGTAGACTACGCGGCGGCCGAGCAGGATCTGGCTCGGTCCACTGGCGACGGCCTGGAGCATCTCGCCCAGGACCCAGCCGGCCAGGCTGGCGGCCATCGCCATCAGGGGAAGGCGGCGCGAGAGGGGACCGCGAGCGCCCAGGAGATCCAGCAGGATCCACAGGCAGACGGCGAAGGTCGCCTGGAGCGCGATCTCGTAGAGCAAGGGGGGCCCTCTCCTCCCCCGCGAGGGGTACCACTCATGGCGGGGCCCCGCATGGGCCGATTCGCCGGCGTGCCGGCGCTCCCCGACACCCGCCGGACCCGCACCCGGCGGTCCGGCGCATCGTGAGCGACGCCCGATCCGCCGCGTCCCCGCGCCTGTTCACGGCGCGCTTCGTCACGCTGCTGGGGGCCCAGGCCGGCTTCGGCTACGCCTTCTCGAGCTTCCTGCTGCTCCCCAAGTTCGTCGTCTGGGAGCTGGACGGCAGCGCCGACGACATCGGCCTCATCGAGGCCATCCACGGCCTGCCCTCGGTCCTGCTGATGCCGATCATCGGCGGCTGGGTCGACCGGGTCGGGCGTCGCGGCTTCCTGACCGGGGGCGCGCTGCTGATGGCCGCCTGCTGCCTCGCCTTCGCCTGGGTCGACTCGGTCGGGCCGCTGCTCTACGGGCTGAGAGCTCTCCAGGGCCTCGCCTTCGCCATGGCCTTCACCGGCGGTGCGACCCTGGCCGTGGACCAGGCTCCCGCCGAGCGCCTGGCCCAGGCCATCGGGCTCTTCGGTCTGACCTTCCTGTCGATGAACGCGGTGGCCCCGGCGGCGCTCGAGGCGATCGCCGAGCGGCACGGCTGGTCCACCGGCTTCGCGGGGGCCGCCGCTGCCGCGCTGCTCTGCGCCCTGCTCTCGCGCTTCCTGCGCGACCGGCGGATCCCCGCTGCGCAGACCGCGACCGAGGGCACCCTGTCCGCGGTCTGGGCCTTCGCCCGGCGGCCGCGCCAGCTCCGGACCTCGGCGGTGATCGCCCTGGCCGGGGCGGCGCTCGGGGTGATCTTCCGCTTCTACCAGCCCTACGCGCGCGAGCTGGGTGTCGAGCGGGTCGGCAGCTTCTTCGTCAGCTATGCGCTGCTGGCGGTCGCGGTGCGGGTCGGCCTGGGCGAGCGGGTCGATCGCAGCGGGCGCCGCCGCGTGGCCCTCGGCTGCCTGGTGGCCTACGTGGCCATCCTGCTGGGCATGAGCCGCATGCAGGCCGGCATGCTGGTGTGGTTCGGGGGCGCCATGGGCGCCACCCACGGCCTCTTCTATCCCGCCTTCAATGCCGTGGCGGCCGAGGGCGTCGAGCCCGGCGAGCGCGGCAAGATGATGTCCCTCTTCCAGGGCATGTGGCAGGCGGGCTTCGCGCTCGCCCAGCTCGGCCTGGGCCTGCTGGCCGAGCGCCGCGGCTATCCGACGGTCTTCGTCGCGGGCGCGCTGTGCGCGGCGCTGGCCTGGCTGGTCCTGTCGCTGTCTCCCGAAGGCCGCCGGAGGCCGGGCCCGGACCCTTCCTGAGCCCTCAGCTGCGCAGCTTGCGCGGCACCGAGTGCTCCCAGTCGGCCAGCACGGCGCGGATCCCCGTGAGCAGCGAGAGCGGGCGGTCGAGCATGATGTGGTGGTGGGCGCCGGGCACCTCGATCACCGGGGCGTTGCGATCGAGCAGCTCGTACATGTAGGCCCCGATGTCCGGCGTGACCAGGCCGAACTCGGCCCGGAAGAGGGCGATGCGGCAGCGCACCTCCGGCAGCACCTCGTGGCTGGCCCGCGGCGCGAAGCGCAGGAAGACGCGCGGATCGAACTTCCAGGTCCAGCCCTGCTCCACCTGGCGCAGCGAGTGGCGCGCCACGTGCTCCAGCACGTAGGGCTCGGCGAGGGTCGGCTCCGGAACCACCCGGAAGTGGCGGAGCGCGGTCTCCAGGTCGGGGTACACCTTCGGGTTCCGAAAGGCCTTGCCGTGGGCCCCCTCCTCGGCCTCGGGGTCCGGACGCCGCACCGGCGAGTCGATGATGATGGCGCCGGCCAGCTTGTCGCCGTAGCGCGCCGCCGCCGAGATGCACACGAAGCCGCCCATGCTGTGACCACAGAGTATGGGCGCACCACGGATGTCGGCGGCCTCGGCGACGGCCATGACCTCGTCGGCCCACAGGTCGCGCGGGTAGTCCTTGCGGCGCCCGGAATCTCCGTGACCCGAGAGGTCGAGGGCCAGGACCTGGCCGTCCCGCGCCAGCTGCGGGGCGATGAAGGACCACCAGTGGGCGTGGGCGGCGCCCCCGTGCACCAGCACCAGGCCCGGCGTGCCCGGCTCTCCCCAGCGCACGAAGTGGATCGGACAGGCTGCGACCTCGATCTCCAGCTCCTCGAAGGGAGTTTCGACGGCCTTCCGGAACCACGGCGGGGCCTCGCTCACGGGCGCAGCCGCTCGCGGAAGAGCGAGAGGACCCGGTCGAAGGCCTCTCGAGTGGGATGGCCCGCCCGGTCGACGAGCTCGGTGGTGACCACCGAGTGGGCGCTGCGCGACAGGCCGTGGGGGTTGCCCGGCCGGGAGTCGATCTCGATGCCCTCGAAGCCCTCGCCCAGCTCCTGGCGCAGCCGGCGAAAGCGCTCGGCCGGGACCAGGGGGTCGCCGGTGAAGCGCAGGCCCAGCACGCCGCAGCCGCCTCGGGCGCGCTCCCGTACGACGGCCAGCTCCTGCTCGGAGAGGTGCAGGGCCTCGCGGTGCGAGCGGGAGATGGGCAGCGGCAGGGAGGGCTGGCTCAGGACCGGCGCCATCACCGTCTCGTCGACCATCAGCGAGAGGGCGAAGTTCCCCGTGATGCACATCCCGATGGCCCCCACGCCGGGGCCGCCGCACTCGGCGTGGGCGTGGCGGCACAGGGCGCGCAGCCAGTCGACGATCGGGCTGGACTCGCCGCGCGCCCAGACCGCGAACTCCCGGCTGACGCAGGCGCGCAGCATGCCGCCGAGCGCGTAGCCCACCGAGAGCGGCTTGCCCGGCGTCCCGAAGAGGTGGGGCATGAAGACGCTGAAGCCGTCGTCGGCCACCATGCGCGCGAAGCGCGCCACCTCCGGAGTGATGCCCGGAATCTCGTGCATCACCACGACGGCGGGCCCGCTGCCCCGCCTGTAGACCGTCCTCTCCTCTCCCTCGCAGGAGAAGGGAAAGCTCTCGAAGCCCTCCAGCTCCACGGAATCCTCCCCGGGCGCCCGGCGAGTATAGAGTCGGCTTCAGGAGCCGCCGACGACGGGCAGCACCCGCTCGGCCAGGAGCCGGACCTGCGACTCCAGCTCCGCGGCGTCGGTATAGCGGGAGCCGTGCACGAGCCGCGTCACGCCGACCTCCGCGAGCGAGCGCGCCCTCCGGGCGGCTTCTTCGGGCCGCGTCAGGGGCAGGGCGGTCATCAGCACGACCTCGGGCTGGCCGCGTCCGGCAGCGGCGGCGCGCTCGCGCAGCTCGCGAATCTGCGGGCCCAGCTGTTCCGGATCGCCCGCGCCGATCGGCATCCAGCCGTCGCCATGGCGGAGGCAGCGCTCGAAGGCCTGCGGGGCTGCGCCGCCGACGAAGATCGGCGGTCGCGGCGGCCGGGGGCGGAACAGGAAGCGCTGGCCGTTCTCTTCCACCTCGTCGGCCGCGAAGCAGCGGTGCAGCAGGTCGAGGGTCGCGTCGCTGATCGCACCGCGTCGCTCGCGCGCCACGCAGAGGGCCCGGAACTCGGCCCGCATCCAGCCCACGCCGACGCCGAGCCGCAGGCGTCCGCCGGCCAGCTCCTGGATCGTCGCCACCCACTTGGCCGTCGGCAGCGCGCTTCGGTAGGGCAGCACCAGCACGCCGGTCCCCAGCCCGACGCGCTCCGTGTGGGCCGCCAGGAAGGCCAGCGTGGCGAGGGGGTCGAGGTAGCGGCCCTCGGAGCCCTCGGCGTCGTCGGGTGGAATCGCCAGGTGGTCCGACACCCACAGATCGTCCAGGCCGGCCTCCTCGACGCTGCGGGCGCAGCGCACGAGGCTCTCCCGGGTCGCCTGGGCACCCATGTTGCGCAACGCCACCCCGAGCTTCATCGGGCGCGCACCAGCTCGCCCAGCGCCTCGATGCGCGCCCGGGCCGGCAGCACGAAGAGCCCCTCGGCCTCCGCCGTGACCCGGTCCCCCACCCTCAGGCTCCCGGCGCTGTGGATCTTGCGGCCCTCGACGCGGTCGATGCAGGCCTCGAAGGCCAGCTCCCGGAACAGCGGGGTCGGATTCCGGTAGTGCACGGTCAGCGAGGCGGTCATGGCGGGCAGGCCCAGCTCCAGGTTGTGGTGGCCGAGGATCTGATCGAAGAAGGACGCGACCAGGGCCCCGTGCACGCAGCCCGGTGGCCCCTCGAAGGCCACACCGAAGCTCACCCGGCCGGCGCTGCGGCCGTCGTCGGTCGCGATCTCCAGCTCGGCGGCCAGCGGGTGGTGGCGGGGGAAGATCACGCCGTCCACGTAGTAGGGTCGGGCGTCGGGGGGCTCGTCTTCGCGGCCCAGGCGAAGCGCCTCCCCCGGGCGGGCGTGGGGCTCGAGCTGCGCGGCGGCGGCCTCCAGGTGCTCGCGGGCCCGGCGCAGCGCCTCGGGCTGGCCCTCCACGCGCAGCATGCGGTCCGTCACCCGCCGCAGGCTCTCGGCCAGCTCGGCCAGCTCCGGCGGCGCCACCGAGCCGAGCCCCGTCAGCCCCCGCTGCTTCACCGCGGCAGGATAGCCTCACTCACCCAGCAGGATGCGGGCAAAGTTCGGCTGCCCGGTGGCGGCGGTCACGCCCCCGTCGACGACCAGCGCGGCTCCGGTCACGTAGGCCGCGTCGTCCGAGGCGAGGAAGGAGATGACGCTGGCCACCTCGTCGGGCCGGCCCATCCGCCCCAGCGGCACCAGCTGGGCATAGCCCTGGGAGATGGCCCGGTTCTCGCGCATGAAGGCGGTGAGCGGTGTCTCGACGGCGCCGGGGCAGACCGCGTTCACGCGGATGCCGTCGCGGCCGTGGTCGAGGGCCAGCGTCCGGCTGTAGTTCACGACGCCGCCCTTGGCCGCGTTGTAGGCGGCCAGCCCGTAGTCGCCGAAGAGGCCGGAGATCGAGGCGGTGTTGACGATGGCGCCGCCGCCCTGCTCGCGCATCCGGGGGATCGCGGCCCGGCAGCCGTAGAAGATCGAGTGGAGGTCGACGGCCAGGGTGCGGTGCCAGGCCTCGGGATCCAGCTCGGGCGTGCGTCCGAAGGCGCCGATGCCGGCGTTGTTCACCAGCACGTCGACGCGCCCGAAGCGCTCTATGCACAGGGTCGTCAGGGCCTCGACCTGCTCGCGCTCGGAGACGTCGGTGGGGCGCCAGGCGACGGGGCCTTCGCCGCCCAGCTCGTCGGCCAGGGCGGCCAGGCCCTCGCTGTGGATGTCGCCCAGCACCAGGGCAGCGCCCTCGGCAGCCAGCCGACGCGCGGTGGCCGCGCCGATCCCCGAGGCGGCTCCGGTGACGAGGGCGACGCGATCCCGGAAGCGGTCCGGCACGGGCTGGGGCATCCTCTTCTCCTTCCGATCGGGCAGTGGGCCCTGTCCCCGGCTGCCTGTCAAGCCTCCGGAGGAGCCATGACCGAGACCGGCGCCGAATCCGTGGTCGTCGAGACGGCCTCGGGCAAGGTGGCGGGCCTGCGCGTGGAGGGGCTCTGCCGCTTCCGCGGCATTCCCTACGCGCGGCCGCCGGTCGGGCCGCTGCGGCTGCGAGCGCCGCAGCCTCCGGAGCCCTGGAGCGAGGTGCGCGACGCGCGCTCCTTCGGCCCTTCGGCGCCCCAGCCCAAGCTCCGGTTCGAGCTGGCCCCGGGGATGGCCGTCGGCGAGCAGAGCGAGGACTGTCTCACCCTGAACGTCACTACGCCCGCTGCGGACTCCGGAAGCCGGCCGGTCCTGGTCTGGATCCACGGCGGCGCCTTCAACGTCGGCTCCGGCTCCCAGGCCGTCTACGACGTGCGGCCCCTGGTGCGCCGCGGCGACGTGGTCGTCGTGACCTTCAACTACCGGCTGGGCGCCCTGGGCTTTCTGTACCTGGCAGAGCTGATGGACGACGCGCACGGCATCTCGGCCAACTGCGGCATCCTGGATCAGGTGCGCGCCCTCGAGTGGCTGCGCGAGAGCATCGGTGCCTTCGGCGGCGACCCGGACAACGTGACGATCTTCGGCGAGTCCGCGGGGGGCATGAGCGTGGCCACCCTGCTCGGCCTGCCGCGCGCGCGGGGGCTCTTCCGCCGCGCCATCGCCCAGAGCGGAGCCGCGCACCGGATCAATCGGGCCGACGAGGCGACGGCGGTCGCCGAGAACCTGCTGGGGCATCTGGGCCTGGCCCGCTCGCAGGCCGCACGCCTGCTGACGCTGCCGGTTCCCCAGCTGCTGGAGGGTCAGGACGCCTGCATCCAGGAGCTGGAGCGCGAGTCCGCGCGGCGCGCCTTCTGCCCCACGGTCGATGGCGCGTCCCTGCCCGAGTGGCCCCTCGACGCGATCCGCCGCGGCCTCTCGCGGGACGTCGACCTGCTGCTGGGCGTGACCCGCGACGAGTGGAAGCTCTTCGGCTTCATCGACCCCCAGGCCAGGACCCTCGACGAGGCTCGGCTGCTGGCGCGCATCGAGAATCGCCAGCCCGGGCACGGCGCGGCGCTGGTGGCCGCCTACCGGTCGGCGCGCGAAGGTTCGCGGCCGACCGATCCCCCTGCGCTCTTCTTCGCCCTGGAGACCGATCGCGTCTTCCGGATCCCGGCCATCCGGCTGGCGGAGGCCCAGTGCGCCCATCGGGATCGCGTCTTCTTCTACCGGATGGACTGGGAGTCGCCGCTCCTCGAAGGGGCCCTGGGAGCCTGTCACGGGGTGGACGTTCCCTTCGTCTTCGGGACCGTCGACGGTCCGGGAGGGCGGCTCTTCGCCGGTGAGGGACGGGCGACGCGTGCGCTCTCGGAGAAGATGATGGATGCCTGGCTGGCCTTCGCCCGCAGCGGCGATCCCAGACACCCCGGGCTGCCCGAGTGGCCGCCCTACGAGCCGCAGCGCCGCGCCACCCTGATCTTCGACCGCCAGTGCCGGATCGAGGACGATCCCGAGGCGGAGGAGCGCCGGGCCTGGACGGGGATCCGCTAGCTTTCCCGGATGGCCGACGAGCTCAACCGCATCAGCCGACGCATCACCCAGCCCAAGATCCAGGGCGCCTCCCAGGCCATGCTCTACGCCACCGGCCTGAGCGAGGCCGACATGGACAAGGGGCAGGTCGGCATCGCCAGCTGCTGGTACGAGGGCAACTCCTGCAACATGCACCTCGACCAGCTCGCCGCGGAGGTCAAGCGGGGCGTCTGGGAGGCGGAGCTGGTCGGCTTCCGCTTCACGACGATCGGCGTCTCCGACGGCATGTCCATGGGCACCGAGGGCATGAGCTTCTCGCTGCAGTCTCGCGATCTGATCGCGGACTCCATCGAGACGGTGATGTGTGCCCAGTGGTACGACGCCAACATCTCGCTTCCGGGCTGCGACAAGAACATGCCCGGCTGCCTGATCGCCATGGGCCGCCTCAACCGCCCGTCGCTCATGATCTACGGCGGGACCATTCGTCCGGGCCGGGGCCGGAGCGGAGACACCCTGGACATCGTCTCGGCCTTCCAGTCCTACGGCGAGTACATCGCGGGGCGCATCGACGAGGAGCGCCGCTACGACATCGTGCGCCACGCCTGCCCGGGAGCCGGCGCCTGCGGAGGCATGTACACGGCGAACACCATGGCCTCGGCCATCGAGGCCCTGGGGATGTCGCTCCCCTACAGCTCCTCTACGCCCGCCGAGGATGAGGCGAAGCTCGAAGAGTGCCGGCGAGCGGGCGCGGCGGTTCGCCTGCTGCTGGAGCGCGATCTCAAGCCGCGCGACATCATGACGCGTCGGGCCTTCGAGAACGCCATGGTGGTGGTGACCGCCCTGGGGGGCTCGACGAACGCGGTGCTGCACCTGATCGCCATGGCCCGCTCGGTGGGCGTCGAGCTCGGCATCGACGACTTCCAGCGGGTCTCGGACCGGGTGCCCTTCCTGGGAGACCTGAAGCCCTCGGGCAGCTACGTGATGGAGGATCTCCACGCCGTCGGCGGCACGCCGGCCCTCTGCAAATACCTGCTGGGGAAGGGCGCCCTCGATCCCGACTGCCTCACGGTCACCGGGCGCACGCTCGGCGAGAACGTGGCCGACCTCCCCGGGCTGCGCGAGGGCCAGCAGGTGATCCGGCCCTGGGAGAGCCCGATCAAGGAGACGGGCCACATCCAGATCCTGCGCGGCAGCCTGGCCCCCGACGGCGCCGTCGCGAAGATCACCGGCAAGGAGGGCCTCCGCTTCTCGGGCCCCGCGATCGTCTTCGAGCGCGAGGAGGACATGCTGAAGGGCTTCGAGGAGGGCCGCATCCAGCGCGGCCAGGTGATCGTGATCCGCTACGAGGGCCCGAAGGGCGGCCCCGGCATGCCCGAGATGCTCACGCCGACCTCGGCGATCATGGGGGCCGGCCTGGGCGAGCACGTGGCCCTGGTCACCGACGGACGCTTCTCCGGCGGCTCCCACGGCTTCATCATCGGCCACGTCACGCCCGAGGCCCAGGAGGGAGGCCCCCTGGCGCTGGTTCGGGACGGCGACCCGATCCACATCGACGCCAAGCGCCGCACCCTGGATCTCGAGGTTTCGGCGGCGGAGCTGGCCGAGCGGCGCGCGGGCTGGCAGGCCCCCCCGCTCGGCGCGACCCGCGGCACGCTCTACAAGTACATCAAGAACGTGAGACCGGCCTCGGAGGGCTGCGTCACCGACGAGTAGGGCCTCGTCAGCTCCTGGAGTTCACGACCGTGATCTGGTCGTTGAGTGTCCAGAAGTCGTAGAGGACGCCGAGCCCCAGCAGTCCGCCCGTGAACAGGTAGAGCAGGCCCGAGAGCCACTTGCCCAGATAGAAGCGGTGGATCCCGAAGACGCCGAGGAAGGTGAGCAGGACCCAGGCGAGGGTGTAGTCGATGCGGCCCGCGCGGAAGCGCAGCTCCGCCTCGCGCTCGAGGGAGGGCATCAGGAAGAGGTCGACGATCCAGCCGATCAGCAGGAGGCCGAGCGTGAAGAAGTAGAGGGTCCCCGAGATCGGCTTGCCGAAGTAGAAGCGGTGGGCGCCCAGGAAGCCGAGGATCCACAGGATGTAGCCCACCGCCAGCGAGTGGGTGCCCTCTCTCCGCTCCATCGCGGCCTCCGGTGCCATCGCTAGCGCCCTCCCCCGTAGCGGTCGGGCGCGACGCGCAGGAAGATCCCTTCGCCCTCGGCCACCACCTCGCCCCCGGCCTCGAGCGTGGCCCGGCAGTAGACCTTGCGCCCCTCCAGGTGGGTCCGCTGGCCCCGGCAGACCAGGCGGGTGCGGGTGGGTGTCGGCCGGCGGTAGCGAGTGGTGAGGGTGCCCGTCATGGTCGCCACCCCGCCTCCTGCCGCGGCCACCCCGAGCACGTGGTCGAGGACGGCCGCCACGTAGCCGCCGTGCACGAAGCCCGGGTGGCCCTCGTAGGCCTCGCCGAACTCGACCTCCCACTCCGCCTCCTCGCCGCCCTCCACGCGCCGCAGCGGCGGGGCGAGGGGGTTGGAGAGCCCGATCAGCGGATCCCGGTCGTAGGCGGGCTCGCGTCCGAAGCGCTTGCCCGTGTCGGTCGTGGTCAGCATCCCGCCGTCGTCCCGCACCAGGCGCGGCTCGCCCGCGAGCCGGTCCCGCAGCCCGACCAGCGCGTCGCCGACCGGGGCCAGCTCCGCGTCCTCCACGTCGGCGCTCACGATCTCGCGGGCCAGCTCGCGCAGAAGTCGCGCCACCCGCCGCCTCTCCTCCAGCGGCGCGTCGCTCACGAGGCCGGCTTCGCGGGCCGGCGCCCGCAGCGCCCCAGCCCATCCTCCCGGCTCAGCGAGGCGACCCGATCCGAGGTCCACGCCGCTTCCTTCGGGCGGAAGCGGGACGGGCAGCCGCCGTAGAGCTCGGGGGGCTGGCTCATGGGTCGAGGGTAGGCGCAGCGCCTGGCGGCGTCACCCGAGCCCGGGCAGGGCTGCCGCGACCACCGCCAGCCCCAGGGCCACGGCCACGCCGCACCAGGCCCGCGCGACGGGCGCCGGGCGCCGGGTCCACCAGGCGATCACGGCGGCGAAGCGGCCGGGGCCCATCACCGGAAGGGCCAGCCCCGAGAGCAACGAGAGGCTGCCCAGGATCCGGAAGAAGAGGGGAGAGCGCGAGGCGTCGGCGGCCAGCCACAGGGCGGCGCCGAAGCCGAGGCGCAGTGCGGCGGCGAGCCACAAGAGCTTCCGGCTCTGCCAGTGTCCCACCCAGGCCAGCAGCGAGTGCGGCGCCACCACGCCCCAGAGCCCCAGACCGCCGATCAGCAGCCCGAAGAGCAGGACCAGCCAGAGCACCGCTCGAGCCTACACCGGATCGGATCCGGCGCGCAGGGGGGCGCCGGAGCGGCGGCCCGCCCCGACCGGGGCGAGCCGCAGCTCCAGCCCGGTCGCCGGGGCCCGCAGGTCGACGTGGAGCGGCTGCGGGGTCTCGAAGAAGCGCACGCCTCCGGCCGTGAGCTCGGCCACGACTCCGAAGCGCGCCCCCTCGGCGGGCAGCCGCGAGCGCGCGCAGACCAGGAAGAAGTCGACCGCCTCCGCACCCCTCGGGAAGGGCAGCGTCTGGTCGGCAAAGCGCTCTCCGGCCCGGCCCTGCGCGTCGAGCCGGGCCAGCTCGACGCGGATGGCGGCGGGCGCCGCGAAGTCGAGCTGCTGCGCCGGCATCACGCGACCGGTCACGAGGGCCGCGGCGTCGTCGTCGCGGCGATAGCTCCCCGCCCAGCCCGAGGCGCCGGCCTTCGCGGCGACCAGCTCGAGCCTCCCGGGCCCGAGCTGCGCGATCCGCAGCGACTGCGTCGCCGACTGCGCGCGGAGCCCCGCGCGGGTCCGCAGCAGCAGGGTCTCGCCGCGGCGGGACCAGGAGATGCCCTGGAGCGAGGGGCTCCCCAGCAGCCCGAGCGCGCCTCCCTCCCCGAGAACCAGACCTCGGCGCGGACCGGCGGCGCCGGGCCCGCCCCCGGTCGGCCGCAGCCAGGTGCCGGCCAGACGCACCGGACCCAGCGACTCGAAGTGCTGGGCCCCCGCGCCGCTGGCGGGTCGCGGCAGCTCGCCCGCCGGCTGCGCCGCGCAGGCGAGCCCGAGGGCGAGCCCGCCCGCTAGGGCAGCTCGCGCAGCCAGGACCCGTCGTCGAACCACCGGGCGCGCAGGACCTCGAGGATGGCGGTGCTCTCGAGGGCATCGAGATGGTTCTCGAGCAGATTCACCAGCAGCGGATCGTTGGCGGGCACCGCGATGCCCAGCGGCTCCACCGTCAGCGGGCGAATCAGGGTGGCGAGGCCCTTGTCGGCGTTCCGCATCACGGCCGTCACGCAGGCCGGGTAGTCGGCGACGAAGGCGTCGACCCGGTCGTCGATCACCATCTGCACCGCCTCGTCGTAGTCCGCGGTCGAGACCAGCTTGGCCTCGGGAACGCGCCGCTGTATCAGCAGCTCGCTGGTCGAGCCGCGCAGCGCCGCCAGCGACAGGGTCGGCTCGTTCAGATCCTGGGTCTCGTCCATCACGAGCAGTCGACGCCGCTTCGACTTGGTCAGGATCGACTTGCCCGAGATGAAGTAGGGCCCGACGAAGGCCACCACCTTGTTGCGGGCCGGCGTGATGGTGAGCCCCGAGATCACCATGTCGATCTTCCCGTCCTGCAGGGCGGGGAGCAGGTCGGCGAAGGGCATGGTGACGAACTCCGCCTCGACCCCCATGGCGTCCGCGACCGTGCGACCCAGGTCGATGTCGAGGCCGATCAGGTTGTCGTTGCGATCCCTCATGGTGAAGGGCTGCTGATTGCCCGAGGTGCCGATGCGCACCACACCGGCCTCGGTGATTCGATCGAGCACCGGCGAGCCACTGGGCGCTCCGCCCAGCGGTCCCCCGGCGCAGCCCAGGGCGAGGCCGAGCAGCGTGGCCGCAGCCGCGGCGCGGCGCGGCCAGGACGACAGGTCGAGAAACATGGAAACCCCCCTTAGCGGCGAACGGAGGCCGACGATAGCGCTTCGGCGCCCGCGAGCCGCACCGGGGCCCGCGCGAGCCAGCGCTCGGCGTGAGCCGACCGACAGCTCGACTTCTCGCAGAAGAGCGTCTCGAAGACCTCGGCGGCGACCTGCGAGGCCGTTCGCCAGTAGAGGTCGCCCTGCACCATGAGGACGGCGACCGCCAGCCGGGGCCGGTCGGCGGGAGCCGCGCCGGCGAACCACTCGTAGCGGCCGGGCGGGTCCTCTCCCGACAGGCTGCCGGTCTTGCCCGCCACCCGCAGCGCACCCAGCCGCGGGCGGCCGCCGGGCCGCCGGAAGGCGCGCCGCGCCGTCCCCGAGGTGGTGGTCTCCACCAGCATCGAGCGCAGCTCGCCGGCGAGGGTCGGCGTCACGACGGCCCGCGCCGCGGGCGGGGCGGGCAGCCGCAGCTCGCGGCCCTCCGCGTCCACCACGCGCTGGATCCAGCGTGGGGCGACGACCTCACCGCGGGCCAGCGAGCCCGCGAGCTGGGCGGCGTGGAGCGGGGTGATCCAGCTTCCGCCGAGGCCACAGCCGAGGCGCCCCAGGTCGTAGCGATCCTCTCCGGCATCGACCGCGCCGGCCGAGTGGGCGGGCGCGGGCGGCCGCAGCCAGCCGAAGCGGTCGAGGGTCCGCAAGAGGGCCGGCGCACCGACGGCGTGCACCGCCAGCTGGGCGAAACACTGGTTGTTCGAGGTCGCCAGCGCGCGGCGCAGCGAGGCCTCGTGGCCCTGCCGCGGCGGATCGATGCGGCCCGGGGTGAGCCGGTAGGGGCTGCCGCGATAGCGGCAGGGCAGGCGGGCCTTCCCCGGGTCCCGATCCAGGGCCGCTGCCGCCGTCACGATCTTGACCAGCGAGGCGGCCGGATAGGCGCGGGTCGGGGGGAAGCGCTCCGGGTCCGTGGAGGCATAGGCCAGCAGCCGACCGGTCGCCGGATCGAGGACGATGACGTGTCCGAGCTCGACGCGGGCGCGGCGCAGGATGCGCCAGACGCGCTCGTTCAGCTCGGCGTCCAGGGTGTACTCGACCCGCAGCGGCACGGGGGAGGCGGCCTCGTGCGGGGGCAGCATCTCGAACAGCAGCCCCGGGAGGTAGCCGTCGTCTCCGGGCGGCGGAGCGAGCGCGTCGGTGCTGCCCAGAGCCAGGGACTCGCGGCCGACGGGCAGGCGCTCCAGCAGCTCCGGCGGGGCGCTGTCCGGTCGCTGCGAGACCGAGACGGTGCGGACGGTGCGCTCGGGAGGCGAGGTCGGCAGCGCGGGGGCGCCGGAGCCTCCGAGCCCGGTGCCCCACAGCGCTCCTCCGCCCGCCAGCGCCGCCAGGCCCAGCAGCGTGGCGCGACCCCGCAGCGTGAGCCGACGTCCGAGGCGCCTCCGCTGCGCGCGTCGCCAGCGCGTGTCGGAGCTCCGCGACGGCAGCAGGAGGGAGTCGACCGGCGGTCGGCATGCCCTCGCCGTGTCGCTGCGGCCCATGTCCATGCGGCTGCGTACCTCTCGCAGCGGCGCGTCACATGGGGGGAGGAGACGCGGCCAGTCCTCTCTCGTCTCGAGCTAGAGCGCGACCACTTCCCGGACCTCGGGGATCGCCTCCATGAGGCGCGCCTCGATGCCCTGCTTGAGGGTCATGGTGGAGCTGGGGCAGCCGCTGCACGAGCCCTGGAGGTAGACCTCCACGACTCCGTCGCGGAAGCCGGCGAAGACGATGTCGCCTCCGTCCATGGCGACCGCAGGGCGCACTTCCTGATCCAGGATCGTGCGGATGCGCTCGACGAGGTCGCCCTCCTCGCCGCTGGTCTGCGGCCGGTAGGCCGGGCCGAGCGCGGCCCCGTCCCCGGCCAGGCACTCCTTCAGCACGTCGACGACGGGCTGCGCGAGGTCGGTCCACTCGCAGTCCGCGCGCTTGGTGACGGTGACGAAGTTCGCGGCCAGGAACACGGCAGCCACGCCCTCGACCTCGAAGAGCCTTGCCGCCAGCGGAGAGACCTCGCGCGGAGGGGCCTCCGGGAAGTGGGCGCTCTCGGTGCCCTCGACGACCCGACGCCCGAGAACCCACTTCAGGCTGTCCGGGTTCGGGGTCCGCTCGGCGTGCATTCGGAAGCTTGCGTCCACCTCCGGAACATAGGAGATCGACCGCCGTTTCCAAGGCCCGAAACGTGACCGGGATCACGGCAGACGGCCCGCAGGGCCTGTGACAGACTCACGCCGATGGCAAATTGGTCCACCTTCACGAGGCTCCACCGCTGGGTCTACCAGAAGAGCGGCGGGAGGCTGATGACCCGCCTGGCGGGCCTGCAGATGCTGCTGCTGACGACGACGGGCTGGAAGAGCGGAGAGCCGCGCACCATCCCCCTCGCCTGCTTCGCCGACGGCGAGGACTGGGTGATCGTCGGCTCGAACAACGGACAGGATCGCGATCCGGCCTGGTGGAGGAATCTCCAGAAGGATCCCCATGCGCGGGTCCAGGTCGGGCGGGAGAGCTTCGCCGTGCGGGCGGAGCTGGCCGAGGGCGCCGAGCGCGAGCGGCTGTGGCCGTGGCTGGTGCAGCAGAACTCGCTCTACGGGCGCTACGAGCGCAAGACCTCGCGGCCGATCCCGGTCGTGGTGCTGAAACGGATCGGCGACTGAAGGCCGCCCGCAGCGCCCCGAAGGCCCACCCGGAGGGACGGGCGGGCGTGCCGGGTCGCGACTCGGGTACCGTGTGGGGCATGAGCTTCCGGTCAGGCCTCGCCCCCGGCCTGGGGGCCCTGCTCGCGGGGCTGGCCTGCGCGGGCGACCCCGACGCACAGATGCCCCGAGACGAGCTGTGGAAGGCCATCGAGGCGGGCCAGGGGCCGATCCTGATCGACGTGCGCTCTGGCTCCGAGTACGCCTCGGGCCACGTTCCCGGCGCCCTGCACCTGCCCTTCCGATCCGTGTCGTCGCGGGTCGACGGGATCCGGGCTGAGCGCGACGAGCCGGTGGTCGTCTACTGCGAGCACGGGCCCCGGGCCTGGTGGGCGGCTCGCTCGCTGCGCTCCGCCGGCTTCCAGCAGGTGCGCTATCTCGAGGGGCACATGTCGGGGTGGAAGCGAGACGGTCTCCCGCTCGAGAGTCTCCCGCCCGAGAGACCCGAGCCCGGGCCATAGCGCCGATGCCGACGGTCCACTTCGCGGGTCGTAGCATCGAATGCCCGAGCGGCGCCAACCTCCGCATGGTGCTGCTGCGCGCCCGGCTACCCCTCTACAACGGCGTCGCGCGGGCGATCCACTGCCGCGGCTTCGGCACCTGCGGGACCTGCGCGGTACAGCTCGAGGGCGAGGCCTCGGCGCCGACCTCGGTCGAGAAGCTGCGAATGCGGGTACCGCCCCACGCCGCCGACTCGGGGCTGCGCCTGGCGTGCCAGGTGAGCGTCCTGGGCGACCTCACGGTGACCAAGTACGACGGGCTCTGGGGCCAACGCGCCGGACGTCAGTCGTAGAGCTGCGCCTCGAGGCTCTCCAGCCGGAGCAGGGGGTAGCCCCGCTCGCGCGCCAGCTCGGCCTCCCTCGGTCCGTTGTAGCCCCAGGTGGCCAGGCCGCAGCGCACGCCCAGCGACGAGGTCGAGTCCAGGTGGTTCACCTTGTCGTCCACGAAGGTGATCTCCGCGTACTCCACCCCCAGCACGCGCCGAAGGTGCTCCATGTGCGCGGACTTGCTGACCCCCGTCTCCTTGTCCAGCCGCAGTGCCTCCGGGAACAGGTCGGTGGCTCCGTAGGCCTCGAGCAGCAGGCCGACCGAGCGTCGGTCCTTGGCGGTGGCAATCGCCAGGGTCACCTCTCCGGCCCGTCGCCGCAGGACCTCGAGCAGCTCCGGGTAGGGGCGCAGCAGGGCCAGCCAGCCCTCCGGGTCGGTCTGCGAGAGCTCGCTGCGCGTGCGGTAGAAGTGCCGGTGGAAGGCCCTCAGCCACTCGGCGTCCTGGCGGTCGCGGAAGGCGTCGTAGCCGGCCTGGTCCGGGAGCGGGGCCCCGGCCTCCAGGGCCGCCAGCACCACCCCGTAGTCCTCGGCCCGGTTGCCGAGTGGCATGTGCTCCAGGAAGCCGGCGTAGCGCGGGGCGGCGGCGACCTGCGCCAGCGGCGCCGCGGGGCCGGGGGCCGCGAGCTCGCCGCGCGCCAGCGGCGAGTCGGGACGCAGCGCCGCGTAGGTCCGTCGGGCCACGAGGTAGGACTCCGGCGCACTGTCCGAGATCACCCCGTCGAAGTCGAGCGCCAGCACCTGCATCGCGATCAGCCTAGCCCCGATTCGACGCCTCCGGCGCAGGCTAAGCTCGGCCCATGTCCTGGAAGCCGGAGCTGGAGGAGCTGGAGCGTCGCGCGGCCCTGGCCCGGCGCATGGGTGGCGAGGAGCGCATCGAGCGGGCCCGGGCCGCGGGGCGTCAGACGGTGCGCGAGCGGATCGATCAGCTGCTGGATCCGGGCTCCTTTCAGGAGACCGGAATCCTGACCGGTCGCGCCGAGTACGACGAGCAGGGCCGACTGGCCGATCTCACCCCGTCGAACTTCGTCTGCGGGCGGGGGAGGATCGAGGGTCGACCCGTGGTGGTCGGAGCAGACGACTTCACCGTGCGCGGGGGCGCCGCGGACGGGGCGATCGGCAACAAGATGGGCTGGGCGGAGAAGGCGGCCCACGATCTGAGGCTTCCGATCGTGCGCCTGGTCGATGGCACCGGGGGAGGGGGCAGCGTCAAGTCCCAGGCCAAGGACCGGCGCTCCTACGTGCCCTACAACCCGGAGTGGGACGTGCAGGTGGCCAATCTCTCGCGCGTTCCGGTGGCGGCGGCGGCGTTGGGCCCGGTGGCCGGCCTGGGTGCCGCGCGGGTCGCGGCCTCGCACTTCTCGGTCATGGTGCGCGGGACGAGTCAGCTCTTCGTGGCCGGTCCGCCGGTCGTGCGCCGGGCCTACGGCCGCGACGTCGAGAAGGAGGAGCTCGGGGGGCACCGCATCCACGCCCGCGGCAGCGGCGCCGTCGACAACGAGGCCGGCAGCGAGGAGGAGGCCTTCGCCCAGATCCGCCGCTTCCTCTCCTACCTGCCGCCCTCGGTCTACGAGCCGCCGCCGCGCAGGCCGCCCGAGGACGCCGCGGAGCGGCGGGAGGAGGCGCTGCTCTCCATCGTCCCCCGCGACCGCCGCAAGACCTACGACGTCCGCAAGCTGCTCGCCCTGGTGTTGGACCGGGGCTCCCTCTTCGAGCTGGGCCGCTACTTCGGCCGCCCGCTCTTCACCGGCCTGGCTCGCCTCGACGGGGTGCCGGTGGGGGTCATGGCCAACGATCCGCGCCAGGGCGCCGGCTCGCCGGATGCGGACGCCTGCGACAAGCAGACCCGCTTCGTCGACCTCTGCGACACCTTCCATCTCCCCGTCGTGAACTTCGTCGACAATCCGGGCTTCCAGATCGGCGTCGAGGCCGAGAGGCGGGGCACCATCCGCCACGGGGTCCGGGCGCTGGCGGCGGTCTACCAGGCCAGCGTCCCCTGGGTCTCGGTGTTGGTGCGCCGCGTCTTCGGGGTGGCCGGAGCGGGTCACGGGCCGCACCATCGCCTCAACCTGCGCTTCGCCTGGCCCTCCGGGGAGTGGGGCTCGCTCCCCATCGAGGGAGGCGTCGAGGCCGCCTACCGGCGTCAGATCGAGGCCGCCGCGGATCCGGATGCGCTGCGCGCCGAGCTGGAGGGGAAGCTGGCGGGCCTGCGCTCGCCCTTCCGCACCGCCGAGGCCTTCTGGGTCGAGGACATCATCGACCCCCGCGATACGCGCCCGCTGCTGATCGACTGGGTGCGCCGGGCCGAGGAGATCGTGCGCGCCGAGCTGGGCCCCCGGACGCGAGGGCTGCGCCCCTAGCGGGCGGGCCCTGCGCGTGGACGTCGGCGGGGCGAGGCGCTAGACCCGTGCCAGATCGAGGAGGGACTCCCGTGGAGCTGGCGGGCCGCTGCTACTGCGGATCACTTCGCTACCGAGCCAGCGGGGAGCCGGCCTTCCGGGGCCAGTGTCACTGCCGCGAGTGCCAGTACTTCTCCGGCGGCCATCCCAACGTCGTGATCGGCATGCCCGAGGCGGGCTTCTGCTACTCCCAGGGGGCGCCCGCGCAGTTCCGGCGCGGCGACCTGGAGAGCCCCGTGACCCGCGACTTCTGTGGCGCCTGCGGCACCCAGATCCTGAGCCGCGCTCCCGGCCTGCCCGGCACCGTCCTGCTGAAGGTCGGCACCCTCGACGACCCGAGCGCCTTCCCGGGGCCGGACATGGTCATCTTCACCGCCGACAAGCAGGGCTTTCACCAGCTCCCGGAAGGCGTGCCGAGCTTCGAGCGGATGCCCGGTGGCTGAGCGCGATCGGGGCCTCCCGCGCCTCGCCGCCCGGGCGCTGGCGCTCTCGGCCCTGCTGCCGGCGCTCTGGGGCTGCGCCTCCTCGACTCCGGTCGACGTCTCCCTCGACGTCGATCCCGACACCGACTTCTCGACCTTCGAGACCTTCGCCCAGGCCGATCCGCCCTGGGATCACCCTGTGGTGGGGGAGCGGGTGCAGGAAGAGATCCGGCGCGTCTTCGAGTCCAAGGGCTACCGCCTCACTTCGATGGACGAGGCCGATCTGGTCGTGGTCTTCCGCGGCACCGGGAAACGCGCCACGCGCCAGGTGCGCGTCGCGGATCCCGCCGCCCTCTACTACTACCGGCTGCAGCGCTACGTCGAGGGCACGCTCGAGGTCGACGTCTTCGACTCGGGGCAGGAGAAGCCGGTCTGGGTAGGGGTCGGCATGGTCGACATCCTGAGCGAGGCATCGACCCAGGCCGTGGCGGCCCACGCGGTGCGGGAGATCCTGGCCGGCTTCCCGGAGCGGGGCGAGTCCCTCGAGCCGGCGCCCTAGCCCCCGACCTCCAGCACCGCCGCCCCGCGGATCCGATCCTGCTTGAGATCGACCAGGGCCTGGCCGGCCGCCTCCAGCGGGTAGGGGACCGTGTGGGTGCGGATCGGGATCTCCCGGGCCAGGGCGAGCAGCGCCTCGCCATCCTGGCGCGTATTCGCCGTGACGCTCCTCAGGACGCGCTCCTGGAAGAGGTGGGCGGCGTAGTCGAGGGAGGGCACCGGGGAGAGGTGAATGCCCGCGACGGCGAGCGTGGCGCCGCGGTCCAGGCTCGCGAGGGCCACGGGCACCAGCTCGCCCGCCGGCGCGAAGAGAATCGCCGCGTCGAGGGGCTGCGGGGGCCGGTCGCGACTGTCGCCCACCCAGGTCGCCCCGAGCGCCTCGGCGTGCTCCCGGTGCTCGCCGCCGCGGCTGAAGACGTAGACCTCGCAGCCGTGGTGCCGCGCGATCTGCAGCACGATGTGGGCGGAGCCGCCGAAGCCGTAGAGACCGAGACGCGCAGCCGGGGCCACCTGCGAGGCCCGGTAGGCCCGGTAGCCGATGATTCCCGCACACAGCAGCGGCGCGAGGTCGCGGGCCGCCAGCTCCTCGGGCAGCGCGTAGGCGAAGGCCTCCGGAGCGACGAGGCGCTCGGCGTAGCCGCCGTCGCGATCCCAGCCGGTGAAGAGCGGCGAGAGGCAGAGGTTCTCGCGTCCGGACGCGCAGAAGCGACAGTCCCCGCAGCTGCGGTGCAGCCAGGCCACGCCGATGCGATCGCCGGGCCGGAAGCGCCGCGCGGAGCTGCCGCAGCTCTCGACTCGCGCCACCACCTCGTGACCGGGCACGACGCCGGGTCTGCGCAGCTCCAGGTCTCCTTCGATCACGTGGAGGTCGGTGCGACAGACGCCACAGACCTCGACCCGCGCCACCACCTCGTCGGGCCCCGGCTGCGGCGGCGGGCCCTCGACCAGCGCCAGCGGGCGCGACTCGGCGGGGGCCGGAGCGCGCAGTCGCAGCGCGCGCACTAGGGGCTCTCCGCGGCCCCGTCCGCGGGCAGGTCGAGGAAGATCGGGGAGGACCAGGCTCGCTCCTGCACGGGTGCCAGGCAGTCGTCCTCGGCCGCAGTCCGGTAGCTGCCGAAGCAGGGCTCCACGGACAGCGCCCGGCCCTCGTCGTCGAAGCGGGTGCGCAGCTGGTCTCCGTTCACCGCCGGAGTCTCCTCCTGCAGGGCCCGCACGTAGTACAGCGCGTCGCGCCCGCTCTCGAGCAGCTCCGGGTCCTCGAAGCGGACCACGCAGCCAGCGGGATCCGGATCGCAGTCGAAGCGCAGCCAGGGGTCCTCGATCAGGCCATCGACCGGCTCACCCGGCTCCGCCTGGGGCCGGATGCGCACCACCTCGATGGCGACGATCGGGTGGCGGCGCTCTCCCGGGCGGTAGCACTCGCCGCGGCACAGCCGCTCCAGCCGTTGCGGCGAGAGGCCCGACTCGCCGGGCTCTGGGCAGCCCTCCTGCTGAACGAAGGCGCCGACGGCCCGGACCTCGAAACGAGGCGTCGCGACGGCCCGGATGTCGCTGCCCATGGGAGCGGGGCCCCGTGGACCGTTCAGAAGGTCGAACCAGAGCAGGATGCGCGGGCCGCTGGTGCCGTAGACCTCCCGGCGCGCGAGCGAACTCCAGATCTCGTGGCGGCCGCGCCCCTTCACGTGGGCGGCCACCAGTCCACCCGGGTAGAAGAAGCTCGCCTGGCGCTCGAAGTCGACCGTGTTCAGCCCGAGCCGGCCGGGATCCACGGGCTGAGGGCGCTGCGGGTCCTCCTGCGCGACCCCGCGGCGCTCGCGGATCCGCGCCTCGTAGAAGGCGGAGCGCGCGCCCGAGGCCTCCGTCATCCGGGTCCGCGCATACTGCTTGTAGCCGGTGCCCGGACGCGCCGTGTGGTTGTCGCTGGAGGCGATGAAGCCCCAGCGGAAGCGCAGCGGATCTCCGTCGGCCTCGAGCTCGTCGAAGTTCGAGATCGCCATCGCGTACTGCACCGACTCGCGCGGGCGCAGGGACATGGCGGGCTTGAAGCAGTCGCGGCACTGGTCGCAGTCCAGCCAGTCTTCCGGGCGCGTGTCCGGGAAGACCAGGTTCGGGACCACCCCCGCCCGCATCACGAGCTGTCTGGCCTCCTCGACGCGGGCCTCGCACTCCGCGTCGGGCAGCCCGTCGCAGCGGCCTCGCATGATCTCGCCCGCCTGCCAGCAGCAGGGCAGGAAGTCGGCGCTGGGCTCCGGGCAGTACGCCCGGCCCTCGGCGTCGACCTCGAAGGGGCGCCAGGCGCGGTAGTCCTCCGAGTTCCCGTGGCCCGAGTGGATCTCCACCAGGGACTGCAGCTCCGGATCGTGCTGTCGGCGCGTGAGCTGCTTGTCCATGCTGACGCCCGGCGGCGTGTAGAGGCCCCAGCTGGTGCCGTGCGGGATCACCAGCGCGTCGAAGCCCCACTGGCCCAGCTTCTCGAAGAGCGCGGCGGGCGTGGGCGCGGCCTCGTGGCAATCCGGGGGCAGCTCTCGGGTGTCCAGGCCCTCCTCGCAGAACTCGGTCCGCTGCAGCCGGTCGAGCAGCCAGGCGAAGTCGCTGTACTCCCGCCAGCCCAGGGGGTCGATCCAGCGGGCCAGCCGCACCGAGTCCAGGCCGCTGAAGAGCTGTTGTTGCAGATCGGGGGAGGCCGAGCTGATGGGCCGGGCCGGCAGCTCGTCGTCTTCCAGGCCCGGGAAGATCACGTTCTTGTGCCCGTAGTGGGTCTCCGGCGTGATCCCCACCTGCGTCCACTCCCAGCCGGCGAAGGCGACCAGGTCCGGGTCGCTCGGATCGCCGGCGCGCGCATTGCACTGGCGCAGGCTCTCCAGGGTGTCTCGCCAGTGTTCCGGCGTGAGCCCCTCGGCGTGGTCGTTCAGCGAGAAGAAGTCGAGCTGCGAGCAGTAGCGGGCGAAGTCGCAGGCATCGGCCGGGGGATGCGCACCTTCGCCGGCGAGGATGGGAAGCGAGCGGGCGAAGGCGTCGATCGAGTAGGTGGTGTGGACGTGGAGGTCCCCGAAGAGGATCTGCTTGGCCGATTCGGGACCCTCGGCGCGATCGTGGATCTCCGCGCGCGCCGTCGCCTGCAGGCGCGCGGCGCGCGCGAGCTGCTCGGCCGGCCGGGCCTCGCCTTCGATCACGCCGGGCCCGCGGTCGGAGCCCCCGCAGGCGCAGAGGATCAGCGCGACGGCCCAGACCGCCCACCGGCTCCCCCTGCTCGCGCGACGCACCGGGCGGGAGGGTAGCGCTGCTCGTCCTGCTGCCGTTCAGCGGCCGGAGCGCAGCGCCCCGGCCGCCTCCCGCAGGCGCTCGAAGATGCCGAGGACGTCTTCGTGCAGCTCGCACTCCCGGGTGGCGCGGGCCACGTGCGCCAGGGCGATGGGGCGTCCCAGGGCCCGGGGCAGCACGCCGCCGGGACCCAGCAGCCGCTTGGCGTCCACGTCGCGGCAGGCCTCCTCGTCGTCCTGGCGCGGCAGGTGGCGTCGCATCAGCCGTCCGAGGCGGCCGTCCTCGTCCCTGCGACCGATCGCGCGGCGGATCGCCTCGGGCACCAGCAGGTAGCTCTCGATGTGGCGCCGACTCCAGGTGAAGAACTCGAGACCCGGCTCCTGGGCCTCGAAATCCTCCCGGCCGTCGTCTCGGTCGAGGATGCACAGGGCTCGGGCTCCCGACTCGGCGCCGCCCAGAGAGCGGAAGTGCTCGAGCGCACGCGCCGGCCTGCGACCGCCGAGGATCACGGAGGTGTCGAAGATCGACGTCGCGTCGCTGGGAAGCAGCCGGTAGGACCAGCCGCGCAGGATGCCGCGGTCCGCCGGGCCCTCCATGTACAAGATGAAGGACCGCCCGCTTCCAGAGCCCCCGGTCGCCCGCAAGGGGTCGAATCGCAACAACGATTGAACTCCGGGTGTGGGCCGGAGACTAGCCCAGAGGGATGGCGTGTCAGCTCGCGCCCCGGAGCAGTGCCAGGGCCTCGACGTGGGGGGTCTGGGGAAAGAGATCGAAGCCGTGCACGCGCTCCAGCGCGTAGCCCCGCCGGCCGAAGGCCGCCAGGTCGCGGGCCAGCGTGGCCGGATCACAGGACAGATAGGCGATGCGCCGGGCTCCGAGCGCCGCCAGCGGCTCCAACGTGGCCCGCGGCAGGCCCGTGCGCGGGGGGTCCAGGACGAGCGCGTCCGGTGCTCGGCCCGCCAGGGCCGACCGCGCCGAGCGACGCTCGAGGCGCTCCGCCAGCACCTCTACGTTCCCGCGGCCCGCGCGCCGGAGGTTCTCGCCCAGATCGCGCACCGCCTCCGGCTGCGCCTCCAGGGCCACGACCCTTGCGAAGCGCTGCGCCAGGCCCAACGTGAAGAAGCCCGCTCCCGCGAAGAGCTCGATGGCCAGCTCTCCGGTGCCGGCGGCCTCCAGCACGGCGCTCCGCAGCGTCTCCAGCATCAGCTCGTTGGACTGCAGGAAGACCCCCGGCGAGATGCGCAGGGCCTCCCCGCCCACGCGGAGCTCCAGCGCGTCGCGGGCGGACGCAGAGCCCAGCGCCCGCGCGCGGCTCGCGTCCGCTCCGTGGCAGAGCTCCCACTCCCCCTCGCGCTTCGGAGGATGCTCGGCCAGTCGCCGGAGCTCGCGCTCCAGCTCCGGGACCAGCACCGGGCAGCCGGTCACGGCGCAGAGCTCGTGGGAACGCCGCCTGCGATAGCCGACGCGCCCCTTCTCGACGCGCAGCCGCGTTCGGCCGCGGTAGCCGTAGGCCTGGGGTGAGGAGGTGAAGGGGATCGCCATCCCGTCCGGAATCGCCAGGCCTCCGATCCTTCGCAGCGCGTCGCCGAGGATGCGCGCCTTGGCCTCGACCTGGGCGCCGTATTCCACGTGCTGCCAGAGACAGCCTCCGCACTCGCCGAAGGCGACGCACTTGGGGGTCACCCGCAGCGCGGAGGCCGACAGCAGCTCCAGGGCTTCGGCTCGGGCGTAGCGGGCGTGCGCCTCCAGAATGCGGACCCGCACCCGGTCGCCCGGCGCCGTTCCGGGGACGAAGACCACCCGGCCGTCCGGTCCCCGGCCCACGCCGTCTCCGCCGGCCGCCAGCGCCTCGATCCGGAGCTCGATCGGAATGGCCTAGGAGTGGGGCGGCCCGGCACTCACGTGGCCGCCGTTGGCTGTCGGCTCGAGCCGGATGGCCACCGCGAGTCGGCGGTCGAAGAGCGCCGCGGCGATCCGATCTGCCAGCCCGTACTTCTCGGCCATGGCCGCGTCGACGGCCGCCGCGATGGCCGGGTCGTCGACCCGCAGGGCACGGTGGGCGCTCGTCTCGCCCCCGCGCTCGAGTCGCACGTCCGGTCGCGTCTGCAGCCGCGCGACCCAGCGCCGGTCCGGGGTGCCGCGCAGGTAGAGGTCTCCGGCCATCTCCGCGATCCAGAGCTGGGTCTCGAACTCCTGCCCCGAGGCGTCGTAGGTGTGGAGGGTTACCACCTCGCCCTCGTCCAGCCACAGGGCGAAGAAGACGACCAGGGCCGCCAGCAGGCCCGCGCCGAGCATGACGAATCTCATCGGGGCAGCCCCCCAGGAGCAGGCGCGCCCGCGCATACTGACACGCCGCGACCTCCCCGGACAAGCGCGGGGCCGCCGCCGCGCCGCGTCATCGCGACCCCGGCAGACCTGCGCGCGAAGGCCACTCAGCTGCGGCCGGCCAGGAAGCTCCCGGCGCGGCGCTCGTGACGGCCGCACCAGGGGCAGAAGCGGAAGTAGGTGTGGCTGGTGGGCCAGCGGCAGCGCGGACAGCGATCGGGAAGATCCGGGTGCGACCAGAGCTTGCGGGTCTTGCGCTTGCAGAGGGGGCAGTAGCGCATGAAGGGCCGGAGCTGGGCCTCGCAGCCCCGGCCCGGACAGCGTCGGGTCGCGCGTGAGTCTCGAGGGGGGATGCGGCCATTGCCGACGAAGCGTCCGGCGTAGCACCAGGGGCAGGCGGTCCACTCGGGGCGCACCCCGCGCTCGCAATCGGGACATACCAGCGTGTAGCCCGTGACCTCGCGGAAGGAGTTGTCGCGGTCTCCGCACCAGGGGCAGACCGTCATCTCCTCGGCGATGGGCCCGTCGCAGCGGTGGCAGGAGAAGCGCATGGCCAGGCCTCGCCCGTGGGCGCGGCGAAAGGTCTCGGCCTGCACGGCGAGCGGCGAGGGCTCCGGGGCGCCGGCCGGGCGACGCCGCCGCGGG
>CAZYOL010000010.1:0-41502 GCA_964649065.1 uncultured Spirochaetales bacterium | reverse complement strand
ATCGTGAACGATGGTGCCGACCTCGAGCCCGAGGAAGCGGTGCACCTGCCCCATCCACTCGGCGTCGCGGCGTGCGAGGTAGTCGTTCACCGTCACGATGTGGACGCCGCGTCCGCTGAGGGCATTCAGGTAGGCGGGCAGCGTGGCGACCAGGGTCTTGCCCTCGCCCGTCTTCATCTCGGCGATGACGCCCCGATGCAGGATGATCCCGCCGATCAGCTGGACGTCGTAGTGCCGCTGCCCCAGGGTGCGCTTGGCGGCCTCGCGCACCACCCCGAAGGCCTCGGGCAGCAGGTCTTCGAGGGCCTCGCCCCGCTCCAGGCGCTGCTTGAACTCGGCGGTCTTGGCGGCCAGGGCGGCATCGGAGAGCGCGCAGAACTCCGGCTCGCAGCGATTCGTGCGCTCGACCAGCGGCAGCAGACGCTTGAGCACCCGATCGTTGTGGCTAGGAATCAGTCGGCGCAGCAGGCTGGGCATCGAGCGCGCAGCTCTCCCGGGGGAATCCGCGTGGAGCGCGAGTGTACGAGAGCGCGTGCAGCCCAGCAAAGGCGCGCCGTTCCAGGGGATTGCGGCGCGGGGCCCGAGGAGCGCAACAGGGCGCGGGATCAGTCGAAGATGTAGTCGAGCGGGTTCTTGGCCTTGCCCTCCACCTCGACCACGTAGTGGAGGTGGGGGCCGGTGCTGCGCCCCGAGCTGCCGAGCAGGGCGATGGGCTGACCGCGCTCGACCTGGGCACCGCGGCTCACGAGCAGCTCCTGGTTGTGACCGTAGGTGGTCCGGACGCCGTGGCCGTGGTCGATGATCAGGGCCTTGCCGAGCGGGCCGCGCTTGCCGGCAAAGGTGACCACGCCCTTCGCCGGGGCCACGACCTCCGTCCCGGGGGCTCCGGCGATGTCGAGGCCGGCGTGGAACTGGGGCCGTCCCGTGAAGGGAGAGACGCGCATGCCGAAGCGCGAAGTCAGCCAGCCCTTGGCGGGCCAGATCGACGGCGAGGACTCGAGCCGGTCGCGCTTGCTCTCCAGCTGCTCGATCAGACCGGCCAGGCTGGTGAGCTGGGTCCCGGCCAGGCTGCCCAGCTGCGCGGCCGTCCCGGTCAGGACCTGGGCGCGCTCCGCCGGAGAGACCCCGCCGAGCTCCGGAGGGCCCTGTCGGTCGGCCCCGCTCTCGTTCAGGATGTCGTCGGTGGGAGTCCACTCCTCGCCACCCTGGGGCGCGGGGAGCTGGCCCGCGGGCCCGAGCTCCACCACGTCGGCACCGCCCGCGCCCGCGGCTCCGGGCAGGTTGGCGATGATCCGGATCTTGCGCTCGAGCTCCCGCAGCTCGCTGAGCTTCGCCTCGACGCCGGCCAGGGTGTCGTCGAAGGCCTGGATGCGCTCCTGCTGCGCCGTGGTCTGGAGGCGCAGGTCGTCGAGCTGCAGGTGCTCGATCCGCACCCGCACGTAGTCCGCGAGTCCCAGCAGCAGCAGCAGCCCCACCGCGATCGCGAGCCGCAGGTAGCGCCGCACCCGCGCCCGCGGCACGTCGAAGCGACGGATCGGCGAGAGCTCGTCGCCGATCAGAATCAGGGAGTAGTGCTCGCGTTCCATGTCCGTCTCGAACCTCGTCCCCTCGCTAGCGGGTCGAGCCGCCCTGCGGCAGCGACACGCGCAGCAACAGCTTGCCGAGCAGCAGCTGGTCCGAGTCCACCAGCGGCGCGCGCTTCTTGCGCTCGCCGTTGACCCGGGTCCCGTTGGTGCTGCCCATGTCCTGCACGAAGAAGCCTCCGTCTTCGAAGCCGATTGCCGCGTGGGCCCGCGAGATGGTCGGATCCGCGATCAGCAGATCCGCCCCTCGCCCCCGTCCGATCACCATCCAGCTCCGATCGATCGCCAGCTCCAGCCCCTGGTAGAAGCCCCGTTCCACCCGGACGCTGGCCCCGTTCGGCACCTCCAGGTCAGCCCTCGCTTCCGCAGCCTCTGCCGTTGTGGACATCGTCCTCGCCGCGGCCGCCCTGCGTGACCCCTGCCACGCGGAGGGCCCATCCAGCCGCGCTCCAGTCCTCTCTTCGGAGCGATCGAGAGCCGGCTTGATCCCGGCGCCCCCTGGGGGAGTCAGGAGCCGGGAGGAGGACCGGGGCGGGCCCCGAGGCGGCTCAGGCGCTGCCGAGGCCGAGCAGCGCGCGGGCGTGCTCGCGCGTGGCCTCGGCCACCACCTCGCCGCCCGCCATGCGGGCAATCTCCTCGACCCGCTCGCTGCCCTCGACCCGGGCCAGGCGGACGCCGGTGCGGCCCCGCCGGCTGAGCTTCGAGACGCTGAGGTGCAGCGCGGCCCGGGCCGCCACCTGGGGCAGGTGGGTGATGCAGAGCACCTGGTGGGCGGCCGCCAGCTCGGCCAGGCTGCGACCCACCCGGTCCGCGGCGCGCCCACCGATCCCGGCGTCCACCTCGTCGAACACCAGCACCATGCCGGCCTCCGCGTCTCGGGCAGCCTGCTTGAGGGCGAGGAAGGTCCGGGACAGCTCGCCCCCCGAGGCCACCCGGGAGAGCGCCCGCGGCGGCTCGCCCGGATTGGCCGCCAGGCGCAGCTCGGTGCTCTCGCAGCCGGCGGGTCCACAGGGCAGGTCGCCGGGCGGCGCGACCGGAGTGAGCTCGACCTCGAAGCACGCGCGCGGCATCGCCAGCTCGCGCAGCGCGCCCTGGACGGCCCGCGCCAGCTTGCCGGCCGCGCGGGCGCGCGCCTCGCTGAGGGCGCGCGCATCGCGCTCGAGCCGCGCGCGCAGCCGCTGGGCCTCGGCACCCAGGAGCTGCTCGCGCTCGTCCGCGTCCTTCGCCCCGGCCAGCTCCGCCATCGCCCGGTCGCGGAAACGGAGCACCTCCTCGACGCTGCCGCCGTACTTGCGCTGGAGCTGCTGGACGTGGTGCAGGCGCGCCTCGGCCGCCTCGAGACGCGCGGGGTCGGCCTCCACCCCGGTGAGGTAGCGCTCCAGCTCCATGGCCGCGTCGCGCAGCTCCTCGCGCGCTCCGGAGACCCGCGCGGCCAGCTCGGCAAGGCTGGCGTCGAAGCGCAGCAGGCCCTGGAGGCGGCGCTCCGCCTCGGCCACGCGGTCGCCCGCTCCCGGCAGCTCCGGATCCAGGGGGTCCCCCGCCAGGGCCGCCAGGGCCGCCCGGCCATCCTCCCCGAGGCGCTCGGCGTGGGCCAGGCGCGCGCGCTCGGCCGTCAGGGCCTCGATGGCCTCGGCATCCAGCTCGGCGGCCTCGATCTCCTCGATCTGGAAGCGCAGGAAGTCGCGCTGCCGCTCCCGCTCCGCCCGGGCCTCGCCGAGCGCGGCCCGCTCGGCCTCGACTGCGCGCAGGCGCTCGTAGCCCTCCGACACTTTGCGGCGTTGGTCGAGCAGCCCGCCGGCCCGGTCGAGGATCAGCCCCTGGGTCTCGGGACGCCGCAGGGCCTGGGAGTCGTGCTGGCTCGAGATCTCGAGCCGGCCGGCGAAGAGCTCGGCGAGGGTCGAGACGGGGACGAGCTGGCCCGAGACCTGGGCGCGGCTCCGCCCCGAGCGCGCCAGCGTGCGACGCACGATCAGCTCGTGCCCCTCGACCTCGATGCCCCGTGCTTCCAGCTCCGCCTCCAGATCGGGGAGGCCTTCGGTGCGAAACACCGCCTCCACCACCGCCTGCGGGGAGCCGGCCCGGATCATCTCGACCGACGCGCGCTGTCCCGCCAGCAGCGAGAGCGCGCCCAGCACGATCGACTTGCCCGCGCCCGTCTCCCCGGTCAGGACGTTCAGGCCCGCTCCGAACTCCAGCTCGGCGCGCTCGACGATGGCCAGGTTCTCGAGGCGCAGCGTCTCGATCAACGCTCCCCCCAGCGGAGCTTGGCCCGCATCACCTCGAAGCGGTTGCGGTCGGGCGGCACCAGCAGGGGCAGCGGATGCGGCGAGCGGCGCACCCGGACGCAGTCGTCGTCCTCGAGTGCGCAGCCGACCTGACCGTCGACGGTGACGTGGGCATCGCGCTCGCGCGCCTGGCGGACCCGCATCTCCACCTCGCAGGCGCCGGGCAGCACCAGGGGGCGCTGGGTCAGCGTGTGGGGACAGATCGGTGTCACCAGCAGGGCCTCCAGCGTGGGCAGCAGCAGGGGCCCGCCCGCGGACAGGGAGTAGGCGGTGGAGCCGGTGGGCGTGGCGACGATCAGCCCGTCGGCCCGGTAGCTGGCCAGGGCGGCCCCATCCGCCCGCGCCTCGAGCTCGATGATGCGCGACAGCCCGCCCGAGACGACGGCCTCGTTGAGCCCGAGGTAGTGCTCGCGCTCGACCCCGGCGCGCTCGACGGCGACCTCGAGGCGCATGCGCAGCTCGGTGCGCTGCCGGCCGGCGAGCAGATCCTCCACGCTCGCGAAGAGCTCGTCGCGGGAGGTCTCGGCCAGGAAGCCGAGGGTGCCCAGGTTGACCCCGAGGATCGGCACCGCCCGCGCCCCGAGGCCACGCGCCGCCGCCAGCAGCGTGCCGTCGCCCCCGAGCACGATGACGGCCTCGACGCGCGCACCCAGCTCCACCAGGCCCCTGCCCCGGGCCTCGGTGTAGCGACCGGCCTCGGCGTCGGGGACCACCTCGACGCCGCGGTCGAGCAGCCACTTCTCCAGCTCGCGAACGGACTCTGCCAGCTGGGGCTGCTCCGGCTTGAGACAGAGGCCGAGCGATCGGGATGCCATCGGAGCCTCGAACGGGGGCAGGCGACAGTCTAGTCAGGCCGGGGACCGGGCGCCGGCCCGCGCGTCGGGGCGGCTACGCTCTCGCCATGGGCCCCGACGGCGAGCTCGAGCTCTTTCCCCGCGACGCGGCAGGGGCTCCCCGAAGCGCCCCCGGCGCCCCGCTGGCGGAGCGGATGCGACCGCGCCACCTCGACGAGGTGGTCGGCCAGCGCGACCTGCTGCGGCCGGGGTCGGGCCTGCGCGCGTTGCTCGAAGGCGGCGCCCTGCCCTCTTGCATCCTCTGGGGCCCGCCGGGCTGTGGCAAGACCACCCTGGCCCGGCTGCTGGCCGAGGCGGCCACGCCGCCCCTGGCCTTCGCACCGCTCTCCGCGGTCACGGCCGGCGTCAAGGAGATCCGCGCCGTGGTCGAGGACGCGCGCCGCCTGCGCGCGACGGGGCGCGCAACCCTGCTCTTCGTGGACGAGATCCACCGCCTGAACCGCGCCCAGCAGGATGCCCTGCTGCCCCATGTCGAGGCGGGCAGCGTGACGCTGGTGGGCGCGACGACCGAGAACCCCTCCTTCGAGGTGATCGCTCCGCTGCTCTCGCGTTGCCGGGTCTTCGTCCTCGCCCGCCTCGACGAGTCCGAGCTGGTCGAGCTGGTGCTGCGCGCCGCCCGGGACCGCGAGCGCGGCCTGGGCGCGCAGCTGCCCGTCCCCACCGACGAGGTGGCCCGGGCCATCGCCGCCTGTGCCGACGGGGACGGGCGTCGGGCCCTCGGTGTTCTCGAGGCGGCGGCGGCCATCGAAAGCGAGCGGCGCGGAGCCGAGGCGCCCCTCGGCCTCGACGCGGTGCGCGAGGCGGCCGGGCGCGGCCTCCCCCTCCACGATCGCGACCGCGAAGAGCACTACAACGTGGTGTCCGCCCTGATCAAGAGCCTGCGCGCCAGCGATCCGGATGCGGCCCTCTACTGGCTGGCCCGCATGATCGCGGCGGGCGAGGACCCGCTCTTCATCGCCCGACGGCTGATGATCTTCGCCTCCGAAGACGTGGGGGGCGCGGATCCCCAGGCCCTGGGCGTGGCGACCTGCGCCTCCCTCGCCGTCGAGCGCATCGGCATGCCGGAGGGGCGGCTGCCCCTGGCTCAGGCGGTGACGCACCTGGCCTGTGCGCCCAAGAGCAACGCCTCCTACCGAGGACTGGGGCGGGCCCTCGAGGCGGTCGAGGGCTCCGGGCCGCTGCCGGTGCCCCTCCACCTGCGCAACGCGCCCACGGGCCTGATGAAGTCGCTGGGCTACGGCCGCGGCTACAAAGATCCCCACGACGAGCCGGATGCCCCCTTCGAGCGCTCGAACCTCCCCGAGGCCCTGGGCCGTCCGCACTTCTACGAGCCCCGAGACGCGGGGGCGGAGGCAGCCGTGGCGGAGCGGCTCGCGGCCTGGCGGAGGCGGCGCGAGTCGGGGCGCGACGGCGGCTGACGCGAGTGGCGGCGGCCCGGAGCAGAGCTAGGGCCGATGCAGCGCGACGCGGTTGCGGCCGGCGCCCTTGGCCCGATACAGGGCGCGATCGGCGGCCGCGAGCAGATCCTCCGGTCCCTGCATCGCGGCGTCGAGCTCCGCTACGCCCGCGCTGACGGTCAGCCGCAGGACCAGGCCCTCGGCGGCCTGGATCGGCTGCTTGGCCACGGACTCCCGCCAGCGCTCCGCCATCACCCGAGCTCCTTCGGCATCGTTGCGCGGCAGGATCACCAGGAACTCCTCGCCCCCGTAGCGTGCGGCCACGTCGGTCGCGCGCGACGACTCCTGGAGGCGGGCGCCGATCTCGCGGAGCACGGCATCCCCGACCGGGTGCCCATGGGCATCGTTCACGGCCTTGAAGTGGTCGAGGTCGGCCATGACCAGCGCCAGCGGCGACCCGTAGCGCCGCGAGCGCAGGAACTCCACGCGCAGCAGCTCCATGGCGTAGCGCCTCGAGCGCACCCCGGTCAGGGCATCGACGCTCGACATCCGCTCGAGGGTCGCGTTCTTGATGCGCAGCTCGTCCTGGAGGCGCTTCACCTTCAGCTGGAGCGACAGGCGGGCCACCAGCTCGGCCGGATGAAAGGGCTTGGGCAACACGTCGGCAGCCCCCCGCTCGAGCAGGCGGGCTCGCTGCCGCGGCCCGGCCCGTCCACTCAGGAACAGAAAGGGAGCCCGACCCCCGCCCGCCCGCTCGGCCTGCACCCGCAGCAGCTTCTCGCCGTCGAGACCGGGCAGCTCGAGGTCGCAGAGCACGACGTCGACGGGCTCGCGCAGCAGCATGCGCAGGCCCACCATCCCATTGGCGGCCTCCAGGACCCGGTCGAAGACGCGAGCCGGCTTCAGCAGCGCGCGCAGCTCGGCCCGCTGCGCCTCCGAGTCGTCGATGATCAGCAGGATCGCCAAGAAGCGCTCCCCCGCAGGGCCTATCGGCCGGAGCCGCGGGCTACCTAACAGGGTGTCGGCCCCGGGAGGGGCGAAACGCCCGTACGGAAGCCGCGCCTCCGCCTCTCCGAAGGAGGAGGGGACCCGCTGGGGTCCGCTGCTCGCGGCCCCCAGCGTCCCAGCACGGCGCCAGGATCTCCGCGCCGCGTGCAGCGGAGTTGGCCGGCCCCGGACGAGCTGGCGACAACCTCGTGGCAGGGCGATGCAAGAGGCCGGGAGCGCCTCGCCTAGAGTCGCCCCTCCCAGGGCAGGTCGACGGGGCGCTGCGGCGGGGCGGAGGCGCGGGAGCTGGCCTCGCCGCGCTGCGCGAGCTGTCGGGTCAGCTCGTTCAGCTCTTCCGCGACCGCCGAGTAGACGGGATCGCGGCCCCGCAGCCGGACGCGGGAATCGTAGTGGCCCCGCCGGAGCGCGTGGATCTGCCGGCGCAGGGCCACCAGCGGTCCGATCAGCGAGTGGGTGTAGGCCACGCAGATGCAGCCGACGACCAGCATCCAGCCCGCCCCCAGGACGCACGACACCATCAGGTAGATCTGCGTCTGCTCGCGGATCATGTCGGCGGCCCCGATCGGAGCGTTCGCGAGCAGCATCGCGAAGAGCGCCCCGTAGGCCGCCTGGGTGTGCCAGGCGAAGAGCAGCCCGAAGCCGAGCGTCACGGCCAGCAGCACCAGCGGAAGCCGCAGCTGGGCGGCCGGCTCGTCCATGCGGACGACCCGACGACTGTCGATCGGAAGCCAGGCCCGCGCCGTGGCCAGCGTCATGTGTCTCCCTCCCGCCCCCGGTCCCAGGACTTCGGAGCCCCGGCCGGCGGCGCCCGTGACGCGGCGCACAGCACCCGCCCGCAGGGCCCCCTCCCCGCCCGCGGCGGCCGCGCAGGAGCTGGGCGCGGGCCGAGGCGCGGCCCTCAGCCCTCCGCGCTGCGCCCCCCATCGGGCGGAGTCAGCACCAGCACGGAGCCGTGCATCGAGCGAATGATCGTCTCGGCCGTCTCGCCGAGCAGCTCGCCGGCCAGACGGCTGCGGCCGAGCGATCCCAACAGGACCAGGTCGAAGCCCTGATCCTCGGCGAAACGCGGCAGCACGTCGCGGGCGGAGCCTTCGATGAGGTGGACGCGCTCGCCCGACAGCGAGCAGGGCGCGTCGTCGAGGATCTCCGCCAGGCTGGCGCGGGCCCGGCCGAAGGCGTCCTGCACGTAGGCGTCGACCTCGGGCTGGGGGACGCGCCCAGTCAAGAGATCGGCCGCCGGCGCCTGCCAGGCCGTGGCGACGTGGGGCGTGGCGTCGGTCCAGTCGGCGATGCGGGCGCTCCACTCGAGGAGTCGTTGCGCCACGCTCCGGCGCGAGGGATCGCCCGACGGATCGATGGCGGCCAGCAGGCGCTCCGGCAGGCGTCCGTCGTCGCCCACCACCCACACCGGACAGGGACACTTGCGAAACAGGTTGAGAGCGGTCGAGCCGAAGAAGACGCCGCCGCTCTGCCCCAGGCCGCGCGCCGGCTTCACCACCAGGTCGAGCTTCTCCTCCCGGGCGCGCTCGACCACGACCTCCCACGGCACGCCCCAGCAGACGCAGACGTCCACCTCTTCGCAGACGAAGCGCAGCGGCGCCGCCAGCCGCTCCAGCTCGCGCCGCTCGGCCTCGACCAGGAAGTCGCGGAGCTGCTCCGCGTCGCGGCTTCCCATCCCGCTGCTCGGCGCCCCGGCCCCCTCCTCCAGCACGCGCAGCAGCGAGAGCCGGGCGCCGGTGCGCTCGGCCAGGGCCGAGGCCAGGTGGAGGGCCCGACCGGCCGTGTCCTCCGCGGGAACGAGAGCGAGGATTCGGTTCATGGGGACCTCCTTTCGCGGAGCGCGCTCGCGCCGGCTCAGCCGACGCGCTCGCGGTCCCAGCCCTCGGATCGACTCAGGAAGCGGTAGAAGGCCCCGGCATCCGGCTCCCAGGCCAGCAGCCGCAGCCAGTCGTTCTCGACCAGCTCCGCCACCTCCGGCTGCTCGTGCAGGATGCGCTCGATCAGCGTCCGAGGGGCCTCCACGATGGCCGTCAGGCGCATCGGCTCGTGAACGAAGCGGCTGCCGTCGTGGAGCGACTGCCAGGGCAGTCCGGGCCGCAGATCGCCGCGATTGCCGAGCATCACGCCGTGCCGGCCCACCACGTTGTGCAGGACCTTGTTGCCGCTGCCGAAGACCCCGTTGTCGACGGTCGACGCGTAGTACTGCAGGTTGATCCAGCTGGCGACCACCAGGGGCGCAGTCAGGATCAGCCGCAGGACCTCGCCATTCTCGTCCCGAGCTGCGTCGTAGTCGTGCAGGAAGACCCGGCCCTCGAGATCCAGCGTGCGGGTCCGACTCCGGGGAGCGGCCAGGAAGGCCGCATTCCCGGCCAGGCCCCACTCGGGTCGCACCTCCGACCAGTCCCGGGCACGTCGCTCCGCCCTGCGCTCGAGTCCCGAGCCCGTCGGGTTGCCGAAGCGCGTTGCGCGCTCCCGGCGCGCCGCCTCGGCAGCGCGCTGAAGCCAGCCCTCCAGGCGGCCGCGCAGCCCCGGCGGCAGCGCGTCGGCGTCCAGCAGCTGGACGCGGTCCGTGGTCGTGTCGTGGAGCGCCGCCACGAAGTGGGTGTCCGCGGGCACCTCGATCCCCCGCTCGGCGAGCCCGGCGCGCACCTGGGGGGAGGCCAGGATGGCGCTCGCGACCCGGGCGTTCGCCCCTCCCGGATGTCCGCCGCAGGCACCGCAGTCCAGGCTCGAGGCGTAGGGATTGTTGGCGGAGCGGCTGCCGTGACCGCAGAGCAGCACCACCTCGGCGAAGCCCTCGGTGAGACCCATGTTGCGCAGGGCCCCCTCGGCCAGGTCGACCTGGTCGGAGAGCGAGATCCCGAAGCCCCGCTCCCCGTCGTTCTCGACGGCGAGCGACGGCGCGAAGGACTCCTGGCCGCGGGTCGGGAGCAGGGCCCCGTCCTCCTCCGGCCGCGTGAGACCGAGGCCGTCCGAGATCAGCCTCAGCCCGAAGACGTGGCCCAGCGTCTCGACCAGGGGGAAGGCCCCGATGCTCTGCTTGCGCAGGGCCGTGAAGGTCCGGTGGCGCTCCTGACCTCGCAGCACCCGCCGCGCCGCCCGCGAGCCGAGCGGCGCCTGCTCCCGCACCCGGTGGGAAGGGGAGATGAGCACCGGGCAGCGGGCGCTTCCGGCCGACTCGCCCAGCCGCTGCAGCTCGACCGGAATCCCGAAGAAGCCGGCGAAGCCGACCGTCTGGATCTCCGGAGAGAGCTCCTCGAGCTGGCGGCGAAACACCTCGGAGCGGACATCGATGCAGAAGACGGCCTGCAGGGCGGGTCGGCCGGCGACGGCACTCGATGCGCCCTCCGCCAGCTTCCCCAGGAGCGAGCGGCGGTAGCCCGCCTCGTAGGCGAGCTGCCAGACGTGGCGCGCACCGGTGTCGCCGGAGTCCGCTCGATCGAGCGGCTCGGGCCAGGCCTCGGGGCAGCCCCGCAGCCGGTAGAGGGCTCCCTCGAAGGCCAGCCGGATGGCCAGCAGCGCGTGGAGCGAGTCGTCGGAGCGACCCTGGGCGGCGGCCTCGCGAGCGCGCAGCTGCAGGTGACCGGCCCAGCCGGCCACCGAGGCCAGCTCGCGCGCCAGCAGCTCGCGGCGCAGGGTCATCGGCACGCGCAGCTGCTCGAGCACCCAGGCGATCGCGTCCAGGGGCTTGTCGGGAAGCTCGCGCACGTAGTCGCGAAAGCCCCGGAGACCGCGCAGCTCGGGGCTGCGATCGAGGCAGGCGAAGCGCCGCCAGGCCGCCAGCGTCGAGAGCTCCCGCCAGGGCTGCTTCCAGGCGGCCTGGCCCAAGTCGAAGCGCCCCGCGCACCACTTGGCGATCTCGTCCACGACCAGCTCGCCCCAGGCGCTGCCGTCGCGCCGGTCCAGGGCCTCGGCCAGCGTCCGCATGCGCCCGTCGCTCCCCGCGGTCGAGTCCTGGGGCTTCAGCAGCTCGGCGAGCAGATGATCGGTCCCGAGCGGGCTGCGCAGGCCTCCGAGCGCCCGCGGTGCCTCGGCCAGGCCGCTGCTCAGGTCGCGCTCGTCGATCCGACCCTCGGCGTACCGGTCGCGATAGAAATCGGCCGGCATCAGCCCCCGGGCGTGGTGGATGCGGTCGACCTGCTCGAGAGCCGCCGGAAAGGGGCGATCCGCCAGGCCGAGGAAGGCGTTGACGGCGACGAAGTTGCGCAGCGTCCACAGCGGCGGGATCAGCGCGCAGGCCTCGTCGACCGCCTGCTCCAGCGTCAGGGGAATTCCGTGCGAGGCCCGGCTCGATTCCGCGTCGCTGGTGGGCTCGGGATGCGCTGCGGACGACCAGTCCGTGTCGGCACTCAGGGACACGAAAGCTCTCCTCCCGTCTTGGCGGCTCGCGTCGGCCAGAGGGCCCGCACGACCTGGTTCTGAAGCACTCCGATGTAGAAGCCATTGTGGGCGTGGACGTAGGCGGCTCCGAGCAGACGGCCCATCCCCTCCTCGGGCAGCCGGGTCTGCAGCAGCAGGGCCAGGAAGAAGGCCACCCACAGCCCGAGCGCGAGCAGCACGTCGCCCAGGCCGGGCTGCCAGGCCTGGCCGGGAAGGGCGGCGCCGAGCAGGCCCTCCACCAGGGACACACCGACGAAGTAGACCGCCGCCATCAGGGCGCCGTCGCGCGTGGCTCGCAGCCATGCGTGGGTCGTCCCGAACAGCCGCGACGAGGTGAGCAGCATCTGCCCCACGGCCAGTGCCAGGATTCCGCCCAGCACCAGGAAGCCCGGCTTCCGCAGGGGATCCTCGATCCAGGCGAAGGCCAGCGCGGCCACGATCAGCACGCCGGCGCCGGTGGCCAGGACGATCGAGGCGGCACTGGCGGGTCCGGTACCCCGCGGGCTCGGAGCCGGCGAGGTCGAGACGACGGAGCCCGACGACAGGAAGGCGTAGGCCTTGTAGAAGGCGTGGCCCACCAGGTGCAGCGCAGCCGGACCGAAGGCTCCGAGGCCGCACTGCAGCATCATGAAGCCCATCTGCGAGACCGTCGAGTAGGCGTACTTCCTCTTGACGTCCGTCTGGGTGAGCATCACCAGGGAGCCGAAGAGGGCGGTCGTCGCTCCGCCGGCGGCGAGCACGCCGAGCGCCACCGGAGCCTCGACGAGCAGCGGGCTCATGCGAATCAGCAGGAAGCCTCCCGCGTTGATGATGCCGGCGTGCATGAGGGCGGAGACGGGGGTGGGCGTCTCCATGGTGTCCGGCAGCCAGGAGTGGAAGGGGAGCTGCGCGGACTTCGTCATCGCCCCGAGCACCAACGCCGTGGCGATGGCCAGCGCGGCGCCCGGCTCGAGCTCGCCCGCGCGGGGCAGGATCTCGGCGAACTCGAAGGAGCCGAAGCTGCGGTAGATGCCCACGAAGGCGGCCAGCAGCAGCAGGTCCCCGAGGCGGCTGGTCAGGAACTTCTTGCGCGCCGCGATCAGGGCGGCCGGGCGATCCGGGTAGAAGGTGAGCAGCTGGTGCAGTCCGTGGCTGGTGGCCACCCAGGCCGCGAAGAAGAGCACGAGGTTGCTCGCCACGACCAGGAGCAACACCGCGCTCAGGGTGTAGGAGAGCCATTGACAGAAGCGCACCTGGCCGGGATCGCCGTCGAGGTAGCGCAGCGAGAAGCGGCTCACGACCGCACCGAGCAGCGTGACGGCCAGCAGCATCAGCACGGTCAGGCCGTCGACTCGCGCGCCCAGGCTGAGCCGAGCGCCCCCGGGCAGCTCGAGCCACAGCGAGGAGTCCGAGGAAACGGCGCCGAGCGCGTAGCCGGCCGCACAGAGCAGGGCCAGGGCCAGGGAGAGCCCGCTGCTGGCGGCGCTGGCGAGGCGCGCCCTCCCGCTGTTCCACTGTGCCAAGCGCGATACGACGAAGCCGACGCCGCCGGGCACGATGGCTGCCGCCAGGGCGAGCACCTCGGGACTCATGCGTTCACCTCCTTCCCCGCCTGCTCACGGGCGACCTCGAAGCCGATCCGGGCATCCCCGAATCGCACGACGCGTAATGAAACACATGATATTGACTTCGTCAATTCTGTTTCGTATAAAGGGGCCGAAGCCGAGGGGGGGCGTTCCGGGAACCCCCCGGGGAGGAATCGTCATGACCGATCCGAGCAACCAGGCCCCGCTGGCCGGTCGCACCGTACTGGTGACCGGAATCAGCGACGGGGCCTCGCTCGCCACTGCCGTCGCACGCGAGATCCAGAGCGCCGGAGGCCGCGTCGTGGCCACCGGCCTCGGCCCGACCCGCCACGGTCGGCACTCCGAGCGGGCCCAGGCGCGCCTGGCCGCCTCTTTCGAATCCTTCCGCAAGACGGTCGAGGAACAGCTCGGGGCCGAGGTGCCGAGCCTGGCCTGCGACCTCTCGCTGGACGAGAGCATCGAGGAGCTGGCGCTGCAGCTGCGGGAGCGGGAGATCGCGATCGACGGCGTCCTCCACGCAGTCGCCTTCGACCGCACGCTGCGCCAGGGGCGAGCCGCCCTGCTGCTCGAGACCTCCAGGGAGGACTTCCTGGAGTGCATGAACGTGTCGGCCTACTCCATGGTGGCCCTGCTGCGCGGCCTTCTCGAGGCCGGCGTGCTGAGCCGTGGCGCCAGCGTCGTGGCGCTCAGCTACCTGGGAGCCGCGCGGGTGGTCTCGCACCCCTACCGCAACGTCGGCGTCGCCAAGGCGGCACTCGAGCGGATGGTCGGGGAGCTGGCCGCGGAGCTGGGGCCCGCCTGCGGGGTCCGGGTGAACGCCGTGCGATTCTCGCCCTACAGCGCCTCCCGCGCCGGAGGGGCGATTCCGGGCCTGCAGGAGGCCGAGCGCATCGCCGGCGAGCGGAGCCCGATCGGCAACCCGCCTCCGAGCGCCCTGGGCCTGGAGGTGGTGCATCTGCTGCGCCCCGAGAGCGCGGTGACCGGCGACGTGCGCCACGTCGACGGGGGCCAGCACCTGCTCGCCTGAGGCGAGCCGAGCCGGCCCGCCCTCGAGGCCGGGCCAAAGGAGGAGTCGAGATGTCGAAGCTACAGCCCGTATCGCAGGAGGCGTCGGACCACGAGGAGGCGTCGGGCGCCCCGCGGCCGGCCGCCGTCGGCCCCGGCGTGCTGCGCCGGCTCCTGGCCCGCCTGAGCTCGGGGCCGCGGGTGCGGGGAGTGGACCCGAGGGCCCCGATCCAGTCCGTCATCGATCCGCGGAACATCTATCTCGCCTGAGGAGGCCGAATGTGCCCGCCAGGCCCGGGTCTCTCTCGACCGCAACCTCCTCCTGAAGGCCTCTTCCTGCGCAGCCCAGGCGCTAGCCTAGAGGCCCCGGTCGTCCGGGAGGCCCTGTACGGGGCCGTCCTCGACCGCGGAGCGCAGGATCTGCTGATCGTGTCCCACTCGCCTTGCGAATACCTGGCGGTCCCCGGGGATCTCCGCCCCTCGGTCGGAGGCCCGATCCCCTTCTCCCTCGTCCAGCGGGTCGAGTCGGGCATGCTGCCGGCCTACGACGCCGATCGAAACGCATTCGGGGCCCTGCTGTGACGAACGGGGCCGGCCACGATCCCTACGACCTGGGATCCCCGGCCCCCGGCCCGGTGGGAGTGGTGATGGGCTCCCAGTCCGACTGGCCGACGCTCGAGCACGCAGCGGAGACTCTCGAGGCCCTGGGCATCGGCTACGAGACGCGCATCGTCTCGGCCCACCGAACGCCGGACCTGCTCTTCGCCTACGCGGAGGCGGCCGCGCGGCGCGGCCTCGAAGTGCTGATTGCCGGCGCCGGGGGCGCCGCTCACCTGCCGGGAATGCTCGCCTCGAAGACCTGGCTACCGGTGCTCGGGGTGCCGGTGCGCAGCGAGGCGCTGAACGGCCTGGACTCCCTGCTCTCGATCGTCCAGCTCCCGGCCGGCATCCCCGTCGGAACCCTCGCCATCGGCCGGGCCGGAGCGGTCAACGCCGCGCTGCTGGCGGCCTCCATGCTCGCGACCCACGAGCCGCGGGTGCGCGA
Source organism: uncultured Spirochaetales bacterium (assembly GCA_964649065.1). Taxonomy (GTDB): domain Bacteria; phylum Myxococcota_A; class UBA9160; order UBA9160; family SMWR01; genus CAZYOL01. Next base: position 26,380 of record CAZYOL010000010.1, on the reverse strand, counting down.
GGCGCTGGTCGAATGGCGCAGCCGCCGCACCCGGGCCGTGCTCGAGCAGGCGTCGCCCAAGAGGCCGGCGGGAGAGCCGGGATGAAGGTGGGCATTCTCGGCGGCGGCCAGCTCGGCCGCATGCTGGCCCTCGCCGCCCATCCCCTCGGGCTGCAGACCCGGATCGTGGAGCCGAAGCCCGACTGCCCCGCGGCGGGCCTGGCGCCCACGCTCTCGGCTCCCTTCGACGCCCCGGAGGCGCTCGCCGAGCTGAGCGCCTGCGACGTCGTGACCTACGAGAACGAGAACGTGGCTGCAGAGGTGGTGGCCCGCCTCGCCGAATCGCGGCCCGTGCGGCCCTCGCCCGCCGCCCTGGAGATGACGCGCGATCGCCTGCCGGAGAAGCAGGGGCTGCGGCGCTTCGGCCTGGACACGGCGGAGTTCCGGGCCGTCGACTCGAGGGCGGATCTGGACTCGGCGGTGGAGGCCCTGGGCCTGCCGGCGCGCCTCAAGACGCGCCGCTTCGGCTACGACGGCAAGGGACAGCTGGCGCTGCGGCGCCCGGCAGACCTGGATGCCGCCTGGCGGCGCCTGGGAGGGCAGTCGCTGATCCTGGAGCAGCACGTCGACTTCCAGCGGGAGGTCTCGCTGCTCGCCGTACGCGGCCTCGACGGCGCCATGCGCTTCTGGCCCCCCACGGAGAACGTCCACATCGACGGCATCCTGCACCTCTCCCGGGCGCCGGCGCGGGAGATCGAGCGCCGCTCGCTGCGGCGCGTCCAGCGGCGCGTCGAGGCCCTGGCCCGCTCCCTGGACTACGTCGGCGTGCTGGCCGTCGAGCTCTTCCTGGCCGGGGGCCAGTGGATCGCCAACGAGGTGGCCTGTCGCGTGCACAACTCGGGTCACTGGACGCTGGAGGGAGCCCAGACCAGCCAGTTCGAGAACCACCTGCGGGCCATCGTGGGCTGGCCGCTGGGCTCGACCCGCGGCCGAGGCCCCGCGGCCATGCTGAACCTGCTCGGCGAGCTGCCCGAGCCGCAGCGGGTCCTCTCGGTGCCGGGCGCCCACCTCCACAGCTACGCCAAGGCGAGTGCGCCGGGACGCAAGCTGGGCCACGTCACCGTCTGCGCCTCGACCCACCGGGAGCTGGACCGACGGCTGCAGGCCCTGATCGAGCGCCTGCCGCTGCCGGCGCTGGCCGAGCCTCCGAGGGGCTCGCTTGCCCCCGGAGCGGCCTAGCGCTCCGAGCCCTCGACCATGGCGATCAGATCGCCGATCGTGCAGTGCCCCTCGATCGGGTGGCGCAAGGGCGCGGAGCTGCGGAAGCGGTAGCGGTTGCGCAGCCCGTGGCGCTCCCGGTGCAGGTATCCGGCCTCTTCCAGCTCGCTCAGGATCCGCTGCACCGAGCGCTCGGTGATTCCCACGCGATTGGCCACCTCGCGCAGGGTCAGATCGGGCTCCCGGTGCAGGCACAGCAGCACGTGGCTGTGGTTGGAGAGGAAGGTCCAGCGGGCGTCGCCACGCTCCGCCGCCGTGGCTCGCGCGCGCCCCGGCTTCTTGCCCTTTGCGGCCCGAGCCGCCATGGATCCACCCCCCGAATCCCTGCGGCGTCGGCCTAGCGCGAGAGCACGGTCACGCAGCTGACCCCGGGGAAGCCGTAGACATGGGTGTAGCCGACCCTGGGGCTTCCGGGGACCTGATGCTCGCCGGCGCGGCCGCGCAGCTGCAGGCAGACCTCGTAGACCTGGCGCAGCCCGGAGGCCCCGATCGGCTCCCCGTTGGCCATCAGTCCGCCGTCCGTGTTCACCGGGAGGCGCCCGTCGATCTCGGTGGCCCCCTCGCGCACCAGGGCCTCCTGCTCGCCGTCGGCACAGAAGCCGTTCTCCGCCAGATGCATGATCTCGTGGCCCGCCTCGGTGTCCTGGACCTGGATGACGTCCACGTCCTCCGGACCGATGCCGGCCGCCTCGAAGGCGGCGCGCGAGGCCTGCACCGTCGGGCTGGGAACGGGCTTGGCGGGGTTCGAGGGGCTCATGGTCTCGAAGGAGCCGTACAGACGCGTGCGAAAGACGTCCGCCCGCAGCAGGATCGGCTCCTGGGTGTAGCGGCGGGCGAGGTCGGCCCGGCACACGACCAGCGCCGCCGCGCCCTCGCTGGGCGAGCAGAAGTGGTACTGCCGCAGGGGATCGCAGACCATCTGCGAGCTCGACACGGCCTCGAAGTCCAGGGCCTTGCGCCTCCAGGCCTTCGGGTTGAGCGAGCCGTTCTTGAAGTTCTTGACGGCGGTGCGCGTCAGGCAGTCCTCGGTGATGCCGTGGTCGTACATGTAGCGCCGGGTCTTCATGGCGAAGAACTGGGGATTCATGGCCAGGCCCGTCTCGCCGTACCACTGGCCCAGGCCGATTCCCTCCAGGTCGTCGCCGACGGAGAAGGCGCCCCGCGGATGCTTGTCGAAGCCGATGGCGATTCCCAGCTCGCCCGCTCCAGCCTGGATCGTATTCGAGGCGTGCAGCAGCAGGCTCCCGCCGGTCGCGCAGCCGTTGAAGATGGAGGTGAAGGGGATGCCGGTGAGGCCCAGGAACTTGATGATGCTGTCGGGCTGGGTGACCTCCAGGCTCCCGGCGCAGGCGAACTGCATGTCCGTCCAGGAGACGCCTGCGTCCTCGAGGGCCTCCTGGGCGGCCCGCACGCCCATCTGGATGGCGTTCGTGCCCTCGTGGCGGCCGAAGGGAAAGAGGCCGGCTCCGATGATCGCGATGTCCCGACTCAAGCGCTCTCCTCCTCGTGGGCGACCGGGCGGAAGGCGAAGGTGGTCCGCGTCTCGGAGCCGTCGGCGAAGCGGAAGGGCACCAGCACCAGCTCCATCTCCATGCCGATCTCCAGCTTCGCCGGGTCGCTCTCGGTCAGGCGCCCCTCGACGCGGATGCCCTCCGGCAGCTCCACGTAGCCCACCCCGAAGGGCTGGTAGCTCTCGCGGTCGGCGGGTCCGGCAAAGGGCGGGGGCGGGGGGAAGCGCTGGATGGTGAAGGTCCAGAGCTGCCCGCGCGGGCTCAGCTCCACGGTCTCGGAGTCCCGGGCGGCGCAGGCCGGACAGCCCTCCTGCACCGGAAAGGTCAGCTCGCCGCAGTTGCGGCAGCGGCTGGCCAGCAGCCGCGGAGCCTCGCCGGGGCCCCGGAAGAGGCCCTCCTGGATCGCTGCGGGTGCTGCCTGGCGCTCCGACACGGCGCCCATCATAACCCAACCCCCTCGCTAGCTTCCGGGGGTGCTCGAGCAGCGCGAGATCGTGATCGTCTCAGGCTGGCCCCGCTCCGGGACCTCGATGATGATGCGCATGCTGGGAGCCGGAGGCCTGCCCCTGCTCTGCGACGGGCGGCGCCCGGCGGACGCGGGCAACCCACACGGCTACTTCGAGCTGGAGGCGGTGAAGCACATCGGCCGCGACCACTCCTGGCTGGACGCCGCCGTCGGACGTGCCGTCAAGGTGGTCGAGCCGCTGCTGCTCCAGCTTCCGCTCGACCGCAGCTTTCGGATCGTGCGCATGCGGCGAGACCTCGGGGAGGTCTTCGCCTCCCAGGCGCGGCTGCTCGAGCGCCTGGGAAGCGCCCCCGAGGAAGCGCCCGGGCTGCGCAGCGCCTTCGAGCGCTTGGGCCGCCGGGTCGACCGCTTCCTGGCCGCCCACCCGGAGCGCCTGCGGGTGCTGGAGGTGGACTACCGGGAGGTCCTCGCGGATCCCGAGGCCGCGGCCCGGAGGCTGGCGGGCTTCGCGGGACCGGGGCTCGATGCCCGGGCCATGGCGCGCGCCGTGGAGCGGCCCTCCGGCTAGCGGCGCCGCGACCCGCCACAGCGCGTCAGGCCCAGCAGGCCCAGGGCGACCAGCGCGAAGGTCGAGGGCTCGGGAACGACCAGGAGCTGTTGCACCACGCCACCCAACACCAGGTTGCTTCCGGTTCCGGTGAGCGGGCTCGGCCCGAGGTGGTTGCCCAGCCCCGAGTAGTCCGAGGCGCTCGTGTAGTCGAAGCCGTAGAGGCGGAGCTGGACGGGGCCGGTGTGGGTGCCGATCGCCGAGATGTCCTGGTCTGCGAAGAGCACCTGCTCGTCGGCCCCGGAGCCGGCGAGGTCGAAGGAGAGCAGCGTCGACGAGAAGCCGTCGTGGCTGGCGCGCAGCTCCCAGTCCTCGGCTCCGTGATTCGCACCCTGGATGCCGCGGAAGAGCGAGAGCGTGAGGGTCTCGAAGCGAATCGAGTAGCCGGCGTCGGGCGTCACCGAGAGCTCGTAGTAGCGGCCTGGATCCGCGCTGGCGCCGGAGGCCCAGCCCGAGGCCGCCGCGAAGCAGCAGAAGCCGCCCGGCCAGGGATTCACGTTCACGGGCACCACGTCGGCGGCGCTCACGTGCGACGCCGTGGACAGGACCGGCACCGTGGCGCCATCGGAGCCGGCGACGTCCCACTCCACGATGGGCGCAGCCCCGGCAAGCGATCCGCTCAGCAGCAGCGTGATGCATGCGACGAGCGCGCGTCTCGTGACCGCCATGTCGATCACCTCCTCGCGGCGACTGCTCTGCAAAGGGGGTGCCAGCGGACAGCAGGCGGCAACGCGTCGGCATCCGGGGCGACCAGGGGCGCGGGATCCCGTGCCCGCCGGGCCCGGCGCGGGGCTGCGCACCGGCGCGCGCGCCGGTGCCCAGGAGCGTCACCGGAGAGCGACGCGCGTCACCGAGCGGTGATCTAGGAGCTGCCGACCGCGGCCTCGTACTCCGCCAGGGCGCGAAAGAAGGCCGCCTGGGCCGAGATCAGCGAGAGCGCCGCCTCGGCGGCCTGGAGCTCGCGGATGTTGACGTTCAGCAGGTTGCTGTTGCCCAGCTCCAGCTTGCGCTCCTCGGCGCGCTGAAGCTGGCGGGCCAGGTCCAGGTTCTCCCGAGCCCCGGCCGTCTGCGCGAAGGCCGCCTCCAGGCCGGCCAGGGCGCGCTGGATCTCGGCGAGGATGCGCTCCCGGGCAAAGCTGGCCTGCTGGTCGAGCCGCTCCACGCGCGCCGTCGCCGCCACCAGGCGACCGCGGGCCTCGCGGCGCTGCACCGGCAGGTCGAAGCGGATCAGCGCTTTGAAGATCGGCTCGTCGTTGGGAAAGCTCAACGAAGCCGAGGTGTCGATGCCCTCCACGGGCGTTCCCAGGTCGGTGGAGCCCTCGAGCCGCAGGTCCAGGCCCGGCAGCAGGTCGTTGCGGGCCAGATCCTGCTCCACCTCCAGGGCCTCGCGGCGCAGGGCGAAGCTCCGCAGCAGCGGGTGGCTCGAGCCGGCGAAGGCGCGGTCGGCCTCCAGGGTCGCGGCATCGGGGAGCCGCTCCGCGGGGAAGTCGGCGGGCAGGCGCTCCCGCCCGGGCGGCAGGGGCTGGCCATTCGCGTCGCGCAGGAAGAGCGAGAGCGCGATCGCGGCCTGCTCGAGATCGCGCTCGGCGCCGCGCAGCCTCACGCGCCGATCGACGATCAGGCGCTGGTTGTCCACCAGGTCGATGCGCGGCAGCGCCCCGCGCCGCACGCGCCCCTCGATCTGGGATTGGCGCAGCTCGGCGACCTGCAGCAGCAGCTCGGCGACCTCCACGGCCAGGCCCGCCTCCGTCCAGCCCCAGTACCGGAGCTTGGCGCCGCGCACGAAGTCGATGCGCTGCAGGGCGATGTCGAAGTCCACGCGCTCCAGGTCGAGCTCCGCGCGCCGCAGCTCGGCGCGCTCGTCGTCGATCGGGCCGCCGCGCAGCAGCGGCAGCTCGACCCCCCCGCGGACCTCCCCGGCCAGGTCGGTCTTGCGGTTTCCCTCGTAGGAGGGAAACGAATTGCCGAGCCCGACCCGGTAGCCGCCGAAGAAGCGCGCGCCCCACAGGCGGGTGGGCTGCTCGAAGAAGGTGTCGTTGGCGTAGTTCTGGTAGAAGCCGACGGGCCGCAGGTCGCCCTCGGAGCCCAGGCGCAGGTCGAAGGCCCCCAGCGCCGAGCGCCGCTCGCCCTCCGCCTCGACGCGCCCGGCCTCCGCCGCGCGCAGCAGCGGGTAGTGGAGCTCGACCGACTCGAGCACCTCGTCGAGCATCAGGACCGGGTCGGCGACCTCGTCCGGAGCCTGCGCGGCCCCGGTCGTGGCGGCGTAGAAGGCGACGGCGATCCCCAGCATCAGCCGGAGCGCGGTCATAGCGTCGAGGCGCTGCCCCCGCCCGCGCCGGGCTCCTGCATCGCCACCGTGGGCGGGAATCCGTTGGCCTGCCGCCACAGCTCGTACCCCAGACTGACCCGGTCGAGGAGCACGAAGCCCTTTGCCCGCACCCCCTGGCGGAGGAATAGCGGATCCGGCCAGGGCTGGTCGCCCGGGTCGGGCACCACCAGCAGCCGGAAGCGGCCGCGGCCGTCGTCGCTCTGGTCCACCAGGGCCACCTGACCGCCGAAGGTTCCCACCGCCACCGAGGGCCAGCCCGAGAACTGGACGGCGGGCCAGCCCTCGAACTGCAGGCGCACGTTGCGGCCGTCGCGAATCAGGGGCACGTCGTTGCCGTCGACCCAGAGCTCGACAGCGCGGCTCCCGGTGTCGGGCACGAGCTGCACCAGCGGATCCCCCGCCTTGACGAGCTCCGCGCCCGGGGCCCCCATCAGACGGAAGACCGTGCCGTCCCGCGGCGCCGTGATGCGCTGGGTCGCCTGCTGGGCGATGCGGACCTCGAGCTGGGTCAGGCGCTCGCGATCCTCGGAGACCTCCACCTGTGCCGTCTGCTGCTGGGCCCGCGCGGACTCGATTCGGGCCTGCGCCTCGGTCTCGACCTGGCCGAGCTGCGCCTTGCGGGCAAGCTCGTCGTTCATGGCCGCCCCCAGCGCCTGCTCGGCCTGATCCTCCTTGGCCTTGGCCTCCAGGAAGACGCGCTCGGCGATCTCGTGGTCGAGCTCCGAGGCGAGGCCCTCCTCCTCCAGCTCGCGCACGCGATCGAAGTTGAGGCGCGCCTGCTGCAGGCCGGCGCGGGCGGCGTCCAGCCCGAAGCGGGCGGAGCGCACCGCAGCGCTCGCCACCTCGACCTGGCTCCCGGCGGCCTCCATCGCCAGGCGCTTGGCCGCCTCGAGGGCGGTCACCTGCTGGCGGTAGACCTCCACCTTCTGCTCGGCGGAGTCGAGCTGGGCCAGCAGCGCCGAGCGCTGCTGCTCCAGTCGCATCAGGATGGCCGGATCGTTGTCGACGATCTCGAGCAGCGGGTCGCCCTGCTTCACCTTCGAGCCTTCGATCACCCAGGCCTGGCGGATCCGGCCGTCGACCGGCGCCGCGATGGTCTGGATGCGGTCGTAGGGCTCGAAGGCCACCACCCGGCCGACACCGGCCACGTTCTGCTGCCACGGCGCGATGGTCAGCATGGCGAGCGTCAGCCCGAGCAGAGCCAGCAGCACCACCGCCAGGAGCCGCACCGAGTGGGGACCTTCGACGCTGCGCAGCGAGGAGAGGGACTCGGCCCGCGCCGTCGGCTGGGCCGGGGGTGCGGCGAGCGGCGAGCTAGCGAAGGGCACGGATCGGAGCCTCGTCGAGCGGGCGCGGCTTGGGTCCCCCGAGCTCCACGACACGGCCGCAGCAGCCCACCACGTCGGGCCAGGAGGAGACCAGCACCAGGGTCCAGGGGGCATCCTCGGCCAGCAGCGCCGCGGAGACCCGGCGCCGCATGACCTCGTCCAGCGTCACCAGCGCGTGGTCCAGCAGCAGCAGGCGCGGCCGGCCGGCCACGGCGCGGGCCAGCATCAGCCGCGCGATCTGCCCCTGGGAGAGCGGCGCGCCATCGGTGGAGAGTCGCGTCCGGTGGCCCTCCGGAAGGGCCCGGACCTCGTGCAGCAGGCCGACGCTCTCGAGCGCCCAGTCCACGTCGCCCACCGAGACCTCCGGTCGGCCGACCCGCACATTGTCGAGCACCGATCCGGAGAAGATCTCGGACTCGGCGACGATCGCCACCTGGTCGCGCAGCAGGTCCAGGCGGATCTCCCGGATGTCCTGGCCGTCGAGCAGGACGTAGCCCTCGTCCGGAGAGCGGAGCCCGGACAGCAGCTCCAGCAGCGAGCTCTTCCCGGAGCCCGAGGGCCCGACCAGGGCCACGCGCTCGCCCGCCCGGACCTTCAGATCGAGGTGGCTGAGCAGCTGTCGGCTCCCTCCGGAGAGGGTGACGTCCCGGATCTCCACCGACGCCGGTCCGTCCAGGGTGGGCGGCTCTCCGCCCTCGGTGCGCTCCAGGGGCAGGTCGAAGAGCTCGCCGAGCTTGTCCACCGCGGCCAGCAGATCGTAGAAGCTCTCGAGCTGCTTCCCGAGCTTGGCGAAGGCCGCCACGATGGCCGTCACGATCAGCTCCGAGGCCACCAGCTGACCGAGGGTGAGCTGCCCCGCGACGACCAGGCCGCCGCCCAGGGCCAGCAGGCCGGCGCTGGCGATCACCTGGAGCGCGAGGGCGCCGGAGAGCTGCCGGAAGACGATGCGGTAGTGGCCGCCGCGGGCGGACACGTAGTCGTGGGCCAGGGCGTCCGCCCGCCCCAGAGCGTAGGAGCGGGCCCCCGAGCCCCGGAACGCAGCCGGATGGCGCGCCAGCTCCTCCAGCCAGCCCGCCATCGCGTACTTGGCCTTCGACTCGCGCACCGCGGTCGACACGGCGCCCCGGCCGAGCACGAAGACCACCAGGGCGATGGCCCCGATCAGCACCGCGCTGAAGGCCAGCATCGCCGGGTGATAGAAGGAGAGCACGATCAGTCCGACCAGGGTCTGGAGCAGCACCGCCGTGCCGTCGACCAGCAGGATCGCCCCGACCTTCTGAATGGTCACGACGTCGAAGAATCGGTTCACCAGCTCCGGCCCGTGGCGCTGCTCGAAGACGTCCGACAGGACCCGCGGCAGCCTCTCGGCCAGGTCGACCGCCACGCGCACGAAGACGCGGCGCTGGATCCGCTCGGCCACGTAGGCCTGCAGGGCGAAGAGCGTGGCGGAGAAGGCGAGGCCGCCGAAGAGCAGCAGGGCCAGCACGACGACGGGCTGGATCAAGCCGCCGAAGGCCACCGTGTTGACCAGGAGCTGCACGGCGATGGGCGTCGCCAGCGTGAGGCCGCCCACCAGCAGCGCGAAGACGACGATGGACCAGAGATCCGCGCGCTCGGGCCGCAGCAGGGCGAACAGCCGGCGGGAGGGAGGCAGCCGCCCGCCCCCCGAGGCTTCCCGAGCCCCCGCGCCGAACTCGGGCAGGAGGCTCGGTACGGCCAGGCACCAGGGCAGCAGCTCTCCCGGGTGGCCCGCGCCCAGGTGCTGCGTCAGGCCGCCCACGTCGACCCAGCGATCGGGCTGGCCCGGCGCCGCCAGGCGGGCCCGACCGCGCACCCGGTCGAGCAGCAGCACCCAGGTCCCGCCGCCGTCCTCCGCCCGCCAGCAAACGAGCGGAAAGCGCCGACTCGCGGCCCCCAGGGCCTCGCGGGGCGAGAGCCAGACCTGCTCGATCCGCAGCCCGAGGGGCCGGCAGGCGTCCTCCAGGCTGGCCTGCCAGGGTCGCGGATCGGTGCTGGCGCTGTCCGGAGCCCGGGCCGGCTCCGGCTCCGCTCCCACGGCGTGGCATAGCCGCTCGAGCAGCTCGGCGGGGACCTCGCCGGACGGCCCGAACGTGGACTGGCTCAGCTCCGGCACGTCCGACCCCCCGGCTGCGACCCCGGTCGTGAGAGTGCTAGACGATTCACTGTTAGAAAAATAAGAAATATCACAGAGACACTTCGGTAAATACTAAGATAGCTCGGCCAGCACGAAGAGCCGCTCGGAGAGTGGCCCCAGGGCCTCGAAGCGCATCGGCCTCCAGCCCGCCTCCTGAAGCTCGTCGCGGATCTCGTCGCGGCCGAGAGCGTACTTTCCGAGGCCGCGACCGCGCCGCGCATTGCGCCGGGCCCTGACACTCTCCGAGGTCCGGTACTGGACGAGCAGTAGTCGGCTCACCTCCGCGAGGACCCGCAGCCGCTCGATGCGGCCGGGCCTGTCGAAGTAGTATAGGAAGCGGATGCAGGCGGTGAGATCCACGCCGGCGTCCAGGGCCTCGGGCAGGCGCAGCAGATCCAGCTCGAGCACGCGCCCGGGGGCTCCGCAGCGGCGCAGTGCGGTGCGGGCCGCGCTCACCGCCGCCGGGCTGGCGTCGACGCCGAGCACGCGAGCCCCGGTCTCCGCCCACACCGGGAAGAGTCGACCGGGCCCCGAGGGGCAGTCGCACAGGCTGCCGAGCGGTCCCGCGGCCGCCAGACAGCGGCGCAGCGCCCGCCGCTCTCCCCAGGCCTTGAGCCGCCCCAGCCCCCGGCCCTGGCGCCTCCGCAGGTAGGCCGCGACCTCGCCCGGATCGGCCACGCCGGCGATCTGCGGGCCCGGACGCGGCTGGCTCATCCCGCCCCGCGAGGGCGCAGCCGGGGCAGAGGGTCCGGCACCCGATCGATCACACCGCGGGCGACCAGCCGCTCGGCCAGCGGACGCAGCTGCCGGTTCAGCCAGTCGACGAGGGGCGTCTCGCCCACGGGGCTGCCGTAGCGATCGAGCTCGCGATAGGCGGCGTCGGGGGAAGCGCCCCGCACGAGCAGCAGATAGGCGGCGACGACACCGCCGCTGCGCCGTGCACCGGCGGAGCAGTGGACGAGGGTCGCGAGGCCCGAGCGGCGCGCACCCTCGATCGCCTGGATCGCCCGCGCGTAGTGCTCGAGCTCGCCGGTCCCGTCGCCCCGCAGCGGCAGCAGCCGGTAGTCGATGCCGAGGGCCTCGACCGCCCGCAGCTCTGCGGCGGGATCCGGCTCGCCCGGCCGGTCGTCGTCGAGGTCGACGACGACCCGCACCCCGTGACGTTCCAGGGTCTCGCGCACCAGCCGGCGACTGAGCTGTCCGCTCCGGTAGAGCTGCGCGTCCTCGACCTCCGCCCAGCGCTTCGGGAGCCAGTGGTGGCGGAGCGGCGCCGCCGCGAAGGCCGCACCGGCCGCCAGCAGCAGGGCGAGAGCGACGAGCGCGAGCCGCGCCGGGCTCACGCTCCGTGCCCCGCCCGACGCGCGGCGAGCAGCAGGCCGAGACCGACGGCGGCGAAGGTTCCGTTGGGCGCCCACACGGCGAGGGCCGCGGGCAAGGAGCCTTCGAGGGCCAGCAGCTGCCCGAAGACCAGCAGCGCGTAGTAGCCCCCGACCAGGAGGGCGCAGAGCAGCCCCGCCCAGGCACGGGCGTTGCGCCGCACCCGCAGCCCGACGGGCACGGCGACGAGCGGGAAGACCAGCGGCGCCAGCGGCAGCGCCACGCGCCGGTGGAGCTGGACCCGGTACTCCTCCGGATTCTGCTTGCGATAGGCCGCCAGCGACTCGCCCCGACCGGCCCGCTCGAGGATCTCCAGCAGCTGCCGCATCGGCATCTCCCGCGGCCGCAGGCGCCTGCGCTCGATGTCGCGCAGCGCGCCCGCCGGCAGGCTCGACGTCGCCCGCTCGAAGGAGATCCGCGCCGGCGCGGCGAGCGCGTCGCGGCGGCGCAGGTGGATGTCTCCGCGCTCGAGGGAGAGCGCGATCTCGCCTCGCTCGGGGTCCGGACTCAGCCGACCCCGCTCGGCGAAGATGCGCAGGGAGAGACGAGGCGAGCGGTCGTCCGCGATCACGACGCCCTGCAATCCGCCGTCCTTCCCATGCTCGCGGAAGAAGAGGGTGCGACCGTCCAGCTCGCGAAAGCTGCCGGCCTCGATCATCGCGCCGCGCGTGGCGACCTCGACGACGCGGGCGCGCAGGGCCCGCTGCGCGCGGTGCTCGACGTGGAGCATCAGGAAGGCCGTCAGGCCGGAGACACAGAGCCCCAGCGCCAGGACGGGGACCAGCAGGCTGCGCAGCCCCAGGCCGCAGCTGCGCAGCGCCAGCGTCTCGCGATCGGCAGACATGCGGCCCACCGCGAGCAGCACGCCCAGCAGGAATGCGATCGGCAGCGCGTAGGGCAGCAGCATGGCGGCGGTGCAGCGCAGCAGCAGGCCGAGGTCGCCCCACGTGAGATCGGCGACGATGCCCTTCTCTTCCAGGACCTGGAAGAGATTGCGACTCACGAGCAGCGGGATCAGGGCTGCCAGGCCGAGCGCGCTGAAGAGCGACACTTCGCGGACCAGGTACCGCGTGAGAATGCGGGGCGCGCGCATCACGCAGCGCAGCGTACCATGCGGCGATCGCGGGCCGCGCCGACGCGCGGAGCGGCCTGGCCTATCCTCGTCACTCCCCCCGGCTCGCCCTTCCCGGAGAAATGCCCAGATGGCCACCGACGTGTGGGCTGCGAGCGCAGCGCGGCCGGCTCCCCGGCTCGGGCGAACGGCCTGGCGCTACGCCCTGCGCGAGGCGCTGGGGCCGACGCTCGCGGTGCTGCTGGTCGTCACGACCGTAGTCATGACGGAGGACCTGCTCGGGCTCTCGGAGCTGTGGCTCGGCCGCGGGCTCGGGCTCGACTCGGTGCTGACCCTGGCGGGGCTGGAGGCGATCTCCGCGGCCTCGCGCGCCCTGCCCTTCGCCCTGCTGCTCGGCTGCCTGATCGCACTGGGCCGGCTGGGCGCAGACCGGGAGCTGCTGGCGCTGGAGTCCCTGGGGCTACCGGCCCTGCAGCTGGCGAAGCCCTTCCTCGCCCTCGCCCTGCTGACCACGGTCGCAGCGCTGGGGCTGTCGCTGTGGATCGCTCCCCGGGCCCACCGCGGCATCGACCGGCTCTTCGAGCGGATCGTTCGCGAGGCCCCCTGGATCCAGATGCAGTCCGGTGTCGCCGCCGAGTTCGGGGGCTGGCAGCTCGAAGCCCGGCAGGTGAGCGCGCGGGGCGACGAGCTGAGCGAGGTGCAGCTGTGGATCCCGAGGCTGGGCGAGACGGTCTTCGCCCGCGAGGGACGCCTGCGCGCCACGCCCGAGGGCGGCATCGAGCTGACTCTCCGGCGGGGCGCCACCCTGCTGGCCGGCAGCGAGGGCCCGCGGCGGCTCGCCTTCGAGAGCCTGGTGACGCGGCTCCCGATGAGCGAGGAGGAGCCGCTGCGCGACGAGGCGGAGCGACTGGAGGGCCTTTCGCTCTCGGAGCTCCGCCAGCGCGCTCACCTACACGATCCGGCGGAGGGACGACCGCTCGCCGGGCTGGCCCTGCAGCGGCGCTTCTCCCTGCCGGTCGCGACGCTCCTCCTGGGAGGGCTGAGCGTTCCCCTCTTCCTGCTGCGCGGGGGCCTCTCGCGATCCAGCGGCGCCCTGCTCGGCCTGCTGCTGGTGGCGGCCTACTACGCACTGATCGAGCTGGCCGAGGGGCTGATCGTGGGCGGACGGCTCCCGCTCGGACCGGGAAGCTGGCTCCCGAACGCGGTGCTCGCCGGCCTGGCGGCCGTGGCCTTCGCGGCCTGTCGACGTCCGGGTCGCAGCGCGACGCCGGCGCGGAGCGCGCCGGGCCTGCGCTGGCTCGAGACCCTGCGCGAGCGGCTCGAGGTCCGGCCGGCCGAAGCCTCCGACAGGCCCAGGCGTCTCCAGGTGCACCGCTGGCCGCTCGCGCGTTACGTCACCGGGCGCTTCGCGCGCCTCGCCCTGCTCGGCTTCGCCTGTCTGCTGACGGCGTACCTGATCGTCGACGTCGTCGACAGGCTCTCCTGGTTCGCGCGCTTCGAGGTCTCGGGCAGCCAGGCCCTGCGCTACTACGCGGTACGCCTGCCGGTGCTGGCCTCGCGCGTCGTGCCCATGGCGCTGCTCGTCGCCAGCGCGCTGCTCGTCTCCTGGCTCGCCGCCGAGGGAGAGCTGACCGGCATCCGCGCCTGCGGCATCTCGGCCCCGCGCGCGCTGCTCCCCGTCCTGCTGACGGCGGCAGCGCTCGCGCCCGCGCACCTGCTGCTGATCGACGTCGTGGTTCCGCGCACGCAGCAGCTCGTGGAGATCATGAAGCGTCGAGAGATCACCGCCGAGCTCCGCCGACAGCGCGCCCTGAGCCGCGAGGCGCCGATCTGGTACCGCTCGGACTCCCGGGTGGTGGAGGCCTGGCGGGTCGACGAGGCCGCGGGAAGGGCTCAGGGGCTGGCGATCTACGAGCTGGATGTCGAGGGCCTCCCGGTGGGTCGCTCCGACGCGCGGGAGGCCCGCCACATCGGCCGCGGGATCTGGCGGCTGCACGACGCGAGGCGCGTGGCCTTCGAATCGGGCCGGGCGATCGACACCGCTCCCCGTCGCTTCGAGGAGCTGGGCACCCTGCGGGCGGAGGTCGACACGCGCCTGATGGGCATCCCGGAGCTGCTCCGGCAGATCGAGGAGGTCGAGGCCAGCGGCTACGACGCCAGCCCCTACCGCGTCGCCGTCCACCAGCGCCTCTCCGAGGCGCTGGCCTGCCTGGTGTTGCCGGCGGCCGCACTGCTGCTCGCCCTGCGCGGCCCGCCGTTTCCCGGTCCGGCCCGGAACCTCCTCACCAGCGGAGCGATCGGTGTGGGCTACGTGCTGCTGGTGGGCGCGGCCACGGCCCTGGGGAGCCGGGGCGCCCTGCCGCCGGCCTGGGCGGGCTGGGCTCCCACCTTGTCCGTCGCGGGCCTGGCCTGGGTCGCCGGCGGGAGCTGGCGGCGGCGCCCCTGAGGGCCCGACGGGCGTGTCGCGTCGCTCCAGGATTCCGCTGCCACGGGATTTCCGAGGCCTCGCAGTTTTTCTTGCCCCTCCGGTGACACAAGCGGCCGCCGGACCCCACTCACCCATGGAAGCCCTGGAACCTCCTTGATCCCGAGTCCTAGAAGCTCCGAGGCCTCCACCGTCCCAGCAGAGAGTCCGCAAAGCGACGATGCCGCCCCGAGCGTCCCACTCGGGGCGGTTCGCTTTTCGCGCTGGCGGCAGCGAGCCGCCCCAGGCGCCGCAGCGGGCCCTCGCGGCGCCGCGCAGCGCCCTCGATGCCGAACGCGCCTCCCAGGAGACCCGCCGGCCGAAGAGGGCCGGGCGTTCCAAAGCGCGCCACTTCCCCATATGCTGTCGAGGATGCGAGCGAGGTGAGGATGCCGGGAACGGTACGTGCCGGCCGCGATACGGGCGTTGCGCCTCTACTCGGGCCGACGCCGGGGCGCCCTCGGGCCGAGCGCTACCAGATCCGAGAGGACGAGACGGGGCGCTGGCTCAGCTGCGTCGAGGCTCCGACGGTCCGGGTCCGGATCGAGCGCGGCAAGACGGTGAGCGAGTCGACTGCCCGGAGCGCCGAGGCCGGCTCGATCTTCCTCGACGGGGCCGCCCAGGCCCCTCCCTTCGTCGACTCGAAGCGCGCCGTCTACAACCTCGATCACCACGAGGGCTGCGTCCGCGCCTTCACGCTCGCGACCTGCGAGCAGGCGCTGATCCTGGTCCGACGCCTGGCGGACCTCCGCAGACGGGACTTCGACGTCCACGCCAACGACGCGGACCTCGACACCGTCGTCGCGATCTGGGTGCTGCTGAACCACCTGCGGCTTCGCAACGACCCCCAGCTCTTCCGGCGCATCGTCCCGCTGGTGCGGCTGGAAGGCGCCATCGACGCGCACGGCCTCGATCACCTCGACCTGCTGCCCTTCGACCAGGAGGCACTGGCGCGCGCCCGTACCTGGCTCGACGGCCTGCTGGAGAAGCAGTCGGAGCTGGCGGGCTTCGGCGACGATCTCCTCGGCTACGTGGCCGAGCGGCTGCGCGAGCTCGACGCGCTCGTCTATCCGCCCACCCAGCTCGAGGAGCTGCGCGAGATCGAGGAGCTGAAGAGGGTGCCCATCGGCGTCGGCTCGATCGCAATCGTGTGTCGCTCCGAAGAGGGCATCTACGAGGTGGAGAGCCAGCTGCGTCGCTTCCACGGCGAGCGGCTCGGCCTGGTCGTGCTCGAGAAGACCGCGACGCGCTACAGCGTGCGACAGCTCGATCCCTCGCTGCCGGTCCGCCTCGAGGATCTCTACCACTGGCTCAACCTGCTCGACCCCGCGGCGCGGGGCCGGAGCTCCGGGAACTGCTGGGGCGGCTCCGACGAGATCGGCGGCTCGCCGCGGGGCACGGGTACGCGGCTCTCCGCCGCCCAGATCGCCCGGGCCATCCACCGCGTCTTCGAGCCCCCGGCGGCGGGGCGCCGGATCTCCCAGCTGCTGCGCTCGCTCTGCCTGGGCACCGGCCTGATGCTGCTCTCCTGGGCTGCCGCGGCCGCGCTCGGCGTGTGGGCCCGCCCCGGCTCGGCGCCGGCCGGGCTGGGCCGCCTGGACCCGGTGCTCGGCGGGGGCCTGCTGCTGCTGCTGCTGGCCGGCGGCGGCTGGCTGGTGTCCGGGATCCGCCACCCGGGCCTCTACGGCCTGCGGCGGCCGAGCGGACGCGACTGGTGGGCGCTCCTGCCGCTCGCCCTGGCGGCGGGCGCGGCCGGCGGTGTCCTGGCCCCACGCCTCGAGCCGCTGGATCCGGACCGGGCCGCCCAGGGGCAGCTGCTCGCCGCGCTGCTCCTGCTGCCCCTGGGTGCCGAGATGCTCTTCCGGGGCCAGGTCCTCGGCGGCCTGGCCTGGGTCTACGAGCTGCAGCGGCCCGGTGGAGAATGGCTGATCTCCGCTCCCGTCTTCTGGTCCAGCTTGGTTTACACTCCCTGGTGCATGATGCCCTGGCTCCTCGGTCCGCTGGGCCCCTGGCCCCTCGACGCCACGCGCCTCGCGCTCTCGGCCGCGGGCGGCTTCGGCTTCGGTCTCGTGGCGGGCGTGGCCCGCGAGCGCTCCGAGAGCCTCCTCGTCCCGATCCTCTTCCACCTTCTCGCCGCGGCCGGAGCGGTCGCGGCCACCACTTTCCTGTAGGGGGAACGAATCGCGAAGGAGGGTTCCATGAAGAGCATTCGACAGCTCCTGGCCGCCAAGGGGAACACCGTCTACACGGTGGGCCCGGAAGCCACCGTCTTCGAGAGCCTGCAGCTCCTGGCCGAGCACGACGTGGGTGCCCTGGTGGTGCTCGACGCCGGAGGTGAGCTGATCGGCCTGATCTCGGAGCGGGACTACGCCCGCAAGGTCATCCTCAAGGGACGCTCCTCGCGGGACATCCGCGTCGGCGAGGTCATGACCGCCAACCCCACCTGCGTCGACTCGAAGCAGAGCGTTCTCCACTGCATGCGCCTCATGACCGAGGGCCGCTACCGGCATCTGCCCGTGGTGGAGCAGGGCCAGCTCGCCGGCATCGTCTCGCTCGGCGACGTCGTGAAGAGCGTCATCGAGGATCAGCGCTCGACGATCGAAGAGCTCGAGACCTACATCCACGACGGCCGCTAGGGAGGAGGCGCGGGCGCCTCCTCCCCGTCGAGGTAGCCGAGGGCCTCCAGGGCGCTGCGCGCCTCGGCGTCGAGCTGCTGGGCATCGCCGCGCCGCACGGCTCGGCCGAGCCGGGCCCGCAGGCCGGGCGGCATCTCGACGGACTCGCGGCCGTCCACCTCTCCGGGATCGCGTCGCAGGTCGAAGTGCAGCGCAGGGCCGCCGAGCTCCCCGATCCACTTGCGGCCCGGTCCCCAGGCGAAGTAGGTCGCCGCAACGCCTGCGTAGTCCTTGCGGCGGCCGAAGACCTCCGGGCGCGGGCTCTGCGGCAGCTCGCCGCGGAGCCAGGGCAGCAGGTCGACGCCGTCCCGTCCGGCGGGCGCAGGCACGCCCATCAAGCTGAGGAGCGTGGGCATCAGGTCTTCCAGCTGGGCGCCGCCGGCCAGGCGACGTCCGGCGGGCAGGCCCGGCGCGCGCAGCAGCAGCGGAACCCGCACCAGCTCGTCGTAGAGGTTCGCCCCGTGCTGCAGCAGGCCGTGGTCGCCCAGCCCCTCGCCGTGATCGGAGGTCACGACCAGGGCCGTGCGCTCCAGCAGGCCGAGCTCCTCGAGGCCGGCCACCAGGCGCCCGAGCTGGTCGTCCACGTAGCGCACCTCTCCGGCGTAGCTGCGCAGCAGCGGCTCCAGGTCGACCGGGCCGGCCTCCGCGGGCAGCCACTTGCCGCGCAGGTCCAGGGGATGCGTATCGTCCACTGCGAAGCCCGGCGGGGGCTCGTAGGGAGCGTGGGGATCGAAGTAGTGCACCCACAGGAAGAGTCGGCCCTCCCCCGCGTCGCGGTGCTCGCCGAGTGCCTGCAGGGCCCGCTCCGTGGTCGCCTCACCGCGGGCGTAGAAGCCCCTGACCGTCCGACCGCGCCACTGGGCGTCGTGGGTCGAGACCAGGGAGTAGGCATCGAAGCCCCGGTCCATCCCGAAGCGCGGGTGGAGCACGTAGCTCGACACGAAGGCCTGCGTCGTGAAGCCAGCCGCGCGCAGGTGCTCGGCCAGGGTCGAGGCCCCTGGCCCCAGCGGCACTCCGTTGTCGAGCACCCGGTGCCGCCACGGATGCAGGCCCGTGAAGAGCGAGGCGTGGGCGGGCCCGGTGGTGGGCGTCGGCGTGAAGGCATCCTCGAGGAGGACTCCCTGCTCCGCCAGGGCATCGAGGGCCGGGGTCGCGAGCGGTGCTCCGTAGGCGCCGACGTGATCCGCGCGCAGCGTGTCCAGGGTCACCAGGACGAGATGCTCCGGGGGCTCCCAGCCCGGCGCGCAGGCCGGCGCCCAGGCGCTGGTCAGCGCGGCCGCGACGAGCAGCGCGGCCCGAGCGTGCCCGCCCGCCGCCACGCCTAGGCCGCCCCGCGAGCCGCCCCGGCCCGCGTCTCGGAGCGCTGCGGGACGGAGCTCACGACGTTGCCGTGGCCTTGAGGCTCGAGACGATGTCCGACCACAGGCCCTCCTCGGCGGCGAAGGGGGCGACGAGGCTGAGGCGATCGACGCGACCCCCGAAGCGCTTCGCCAGGCGCCGGGGGATCTCCTCGCGGGGCCCGACCACGGCGATCTGCTCGAGCAGCGCGTCGTCCACCCGGCCGGCCATCTCGAGCCAGCGGCCCTGCTTGGAGAGGCTGCGCAGCTCCTCCTGCAGCTCCCCGCGACCGAGCTGCTCCAGCACCGGGCGATAGGCAGGCGTCGAGCCGTAGAAGGAGATCTGCGCCCGGGCCCCGTTGCGCGCGACCTCCAGCTCCTCGTCGCGGCTGCCGGTGGCCAGGATCACCTGGGCGGCGATCTCGAAGTCCTCGCGGCTCCGCGAGGCGCGTGCCCGCCCCCGCTCGAGAGCCGGAAGCGTGACCTGCTCCAGGTAGGCCCGGGTGTGGAAGGGATGCAGGAAGAAGCCGTCGGCCACCTCCCCCACCACCTCGGTCATGCGGGGCCCCACGCCGGCACAGAAGATGCGCGGCAGGCCATGGGGATTCGGGCCCGGGTCGAAGACCGGCGTCATCAGGGTGTGGGTGTAGAACTCGCCCCGGAAGTCGAGGGGCCGGCCCTGCTGCCAGCAGTCCCAGATGGCCCGGATCGCCAGGACCAGCTCGCGCAGGCGCGCCGCCGGTCGCGACCAGCCCATGCTGAAGCGCCGCTCGATGTGCGGGCGGATCTGGGTTCCCAGACCGAGGACGAAGCGGCCGCGGGAGAGGAGCTGCAGGTCGTAGCCCAGGTTGGCGAGAGTCATCGGATTGCGGGCGAAGGCGATCGCGATCGCCGTCATCAGCTCCAGGCGCTCGGTCTGCTGGGCCGCCACCACCAGCGGAAGGAAGGGGTCGTGCCGCCCCTCGTAGCTGAAGCCGCCGTCGTAGCCCAGGCGCTCGAGGCGCCGGGCCAGCGGGCCCGCCTCGGCCGGATCGTCGACGAGCAGCCCTCCGTCGATCTTCATCTCCGGCTCCTACCGCGGGGGACGGGGACGCGGGCGCCTAGTCGGGCCGGCGCGCCGGGTTGTCCTCGGCCGGCACGCAGATCTCCAGGTGCTCGGCGATGCCCGGGTAGCAGTCGTTGGCCCCGTAGGACTCCTGCAGCGCCGCCATCGGCACGCGACCCGCCAGGCGAGCCGCATTGAACTGGAGGTAGCAGGCCTCCGGGCAGCAGGGGAGATCCTCCTCCCAGGGCTGACGGGTCTGGCAGCGGGGAACCGAGCGGGCGCAGTCGTCGGGCTCCTGGCCGGCCTGCCCGGCGCATTCCAGGACCAGGCCGAGGCAGGCGGTGCGCGACGCGAAGGGATCTCGCGCATCCAGCCCAGCCGGCGCCCGGGCGCGCGGCGTCAGCTCGATCGAGAGCGGCACCCGATCGGGATCGTCTCGAGCCGCCCGGGGCAGCGCGATCCCGACGATCTCTCCGATCTCCCCGACGCTGAAGGTCCACTGCAGCTGCTCGAGATCCGGCTGCTGCTCCGGCGGGTGCCTCAGGATGAAGGTGTCCACGGCGGCCACGCGGGCGCCGGGCTCGGTGGCTGCGAAGGCGAGCCGGTCGTCGACGGCCACCGCCCCCGTCGGGCTGGCGACGACGGCGACGCCCGGTGGGCAGGCCACCACGCCCTCGTTCACGACCTTCGCGTGGTAGGTGTACTCGACCTCGCTCCGGCTGACGCGCTGCTCCCCGAGCAACACCGGCTGCTCCACCCGGAGCATGGCCGGCTCGCAGGTGGGCTCTCCGACGGAGGGGCTGGGAAGCAGGGCGACCAGGCAGGTCCACGGGAGCAGTCCGAGTCGGACGGGGCGCGGCATGGGAGCTCCTCGGCTGGGCGCGGAGTCTACCCCGCCCAGCCCGACGGGGGAGCGGGCCTCAGCCTCGCCGGCGCAGGAAGGAGGCCTCCAGGCCGCGCGCCGAGCGGCAGCCGATCAGCGCCAGCACGCGCTCCAGCTCCGCGCGCAGCAGGGCGAGGGCCCGATCGACGCCGGCCTCTCCGGCCGCGGCCAGCCCGTAGAGATAGCCGCGCCCGATCAGGCAGGCCCGGGCGCCGAGGGCCAGGGCCTTCACCACGTCGCTGCCGCGGCGGACGCCCCCGTCGACCAGGACCTCGGCGCGGTCGCCGACGGCCTCGACGATCTCCGGGAGCACGTCGAGGCTGGCCGGCGCGTGGTCGAGCTGGCGGCCCCCGTGGTTCGAGACGATCAGGGCCTGGACGCCCCGCTCGACGGCGCGCGTCGCATCGTCGGCGCGCAGCACGCCCTTCAGGGCGAAGGGGCCGTTCCAGCGCTCGATCAGCCACTCCAGGTCCGACCACGAGACGGTCGGATCGAAGCTGGCCGCCGCCCGGGCGCCGAGCTTGCCGACGCCGCCGGTCTCGCCCGGCAGGAAGTTCGGGAGCGACAGGCTCGGTCCCCCCATCAGGCCACGCAGCCACGAGGGGTGGGCGAGGGCGTCGAGCACGGTGGCGGCATCCAGGCCGGGCGGGTCGCGACGACCGCGCAGGTCGCGCTCGCGGCGTCCGGTCACCGGCGTGTCGACGGTCAGGCAGAGGGCCCCGTAGCCGGCGGCGCGCGCTCGCTCGAGGGTCTCCTCGACCCGACCGCGATCTCGCGAGACGTAGAGCTGGTACCACAGCGGCCCCTGGCTGCGGGCGGACAGCTCCTCGATGGAGGTGCTGCCCATGGTCGAGAGCACGTGGACGGTGCCCGCGCGGTGGGCCGCGCGAGCGGCGGCGATCTCCGCGTGCTCGTGGAGCAGCCGGGCCAGACCGCAGGGCGCGAGCACCAGCGGCATGGCCAGGCGCTGCCCGAGCACCTGGGTCTCCAGGTCGATCTTGCCGACGTCGACCAGGGCGCGCGGCGCCAGCTCGTAGCGGTCGAAGGCCTCGCGGTTGCGGCCCAGGGTTCGCTCGTCCTCGGCGCCGCCGTCCAGATAGTCGAAGATGGCCCGGGGCAGGCGTCGGCGGGCGCGGGAGCGCAGATCCTCGACGTTGTGGCAGCGGGCCAGCCAGCCGGGAGCCGCGGGGCGAGCCGGGCCTGCGCCATCGGGATGCTCGAGAGGGCCCACGCTCGTGGAGGCTACCGCAATCGGCCTGCCGGCCTCTAGTCGGCCGGGCCCGGCTCGCCGCGCAGGTAGACGAACCAGTACATGCCCCCGACCAGCAGTCCGCCGCCTACCACGTTGCCCAGCGTGACGGGAACGAGGTTTCCCAGGGCGCCGGAGAGCGAGAGGGCGTGCAGCTCCTGCGCAGACCAGGCCCCGGCACTCAGCAGCTCGGGCTGGGTCTTCAACAGCAGGCCCATGGCGAAGAAGTACATGTTCGCGATCGAGTGCTCGAAGCCCAGGGCGACGAAGGCGGTGATGGGAAAGACGATACACAAGATCTTGTCTGCCGCGCTGCGCGCCCCGAAGCAGAGCCAGACCGCCAGGCAGACCAGGGCGTTGGCGAGCACGCCGAGGAAGAAGGCGGGAATGGGGGCGATCTGGCACTTGGCGAGGGCGATGCCCACGGCCACCACGGCCACCTGCGAGGCGGCGGGGCCCTCCCAGGCGGCGCTCAGGAAGACCAGGGCCGCCGTCGCGGCCGCCCCGAGGAAGTTGCCCAGGTAGACCCAGAACCAGCTGCGGAGCAGGGCCCGGGTGCCGACCCTGCGACTGGCCCAGGCCATCACGACCAGGTTGTTGCCGGTGAAGAGCTCGGCGCCGGCCAGGATCACCAGGATCAGGCCGAGGCTGAAGCTCAGACCCGCCACCAGGCGGCGCAGGCCGTAGGGGCCCTCCAGCCCCGCCACCGACAGGGTCGCCAGGCAGCCCCCCAGGGCGATGAAGGCGCCGGCCAGCACCGCGAGGGCCAGCATGCTGGGGAGGTCGAGCCCGGCCTTGCGGACGCCGACCTCCCGCACCCGGGTCGCGATCTCGGCGGGAGCGTAGGCGTCGAGGCGAAGGGGGGAGGAAGCGGGTTTCGGCGGCTCCGGCCTCATGTGCGCCGGCTCCGTAGCCCATCGCGCTTCCGGTCTCCAGCGCCACATCCTCCCCATGGGAGCGAGGCCCTGCCCAATCCTGAGGCGCCTGCCCGGATTCGCGCCGGCCCCAGATCGGCCCGGACCCGCCGAGACGGGTCCTTCCTGGCATCTTCGGGTCGGCTCTGGCTCGCCTCGAGGCCCCTCCCGGGCCGGCACGCTCCTTGCCTCTGCCTGGGCTGCCGGACGCCGGCGCAAGGAGGACCCCCCCGACGATGAGTGGCAGCACCGCCCGTCTCCAGGCCATCGAGGCCGTCACCAGCTACAAGCCGATCTCGGAGCCCCTGAACTTCTCCGAGATCTCCACCAGCGACCTCTTCGGCGCCAACGTCTTCAGCCTGGGCGTGATGAAGGCGCGCCTGCCGAAGCCCGTCTACAAGTCCGTGCTCCAGACGGTGGAGGCCGGCACTGCCCTGGATCCGAGCGTCGCGGACGTCGTGGCGACCGCCATGAAGGACTGGGCCATCGAGAAGGGCGCCACCCACTACGCCCACGTCTTCTACCCCTTGACCGGCTCGACGGCCGAGAAGCACGACAGCTTCCTCTCGCCGGACGGTCAGGGCGGCGCCATCGCCGAGTTCGCCGGCAAGACCCTGATCCAGGGCGAGCCGGACGCCTCGAGCTTCCCGAACGGGGGAATCCGCGCCACCTTCGAGGCCCGGGGCTACACGGCCTGGGACGTGACCAGCCCCGCCTACATCCTCGAGAACCCGAACGGGACCACCCTGTGCATCCCGACCGCCTTCGTCTCCTGGACCGGCGAGGCTCTCGACAAGAAGACCCCGCTGCTGCGCTCGATGCAGGCGCTCCACAAGCAGGCCCGGCGCATCCTCGAGCTCTTCGGCCACAAGGAGATCTCCACCGTCGTCTCCTACGCCGGAGCCGAGCAGGAGTACTTCCTGCTGGATCGCCACTTCTTCTTCTCGCGACCGGACCTGATCGCCTCCGGGAGGACGCTCTTCGGGGCGCCGCCGCCCAAGGGACAGGAGTTCGACGATCACTACTTCGGCGCCATCCCCGAGCGCGTCCTCGCCTTCATGCTGGAGTGCGAGCGCGAGCTCTTCAAGCTCGGCATTCCGGTGAAGACGCGCCACAACGAGGTGGCGCCCGGCCAGTTCGAGGTCGCGCCGGTCTTCGAGCAGGCGAACCTCGCGACGGACCACCAGCAGCTCATGATGGTGACCCTGCGCAGGGTGGCCGAGAAGTACGGCATGACCTGCCTGCTGCACGAGAAGCCCTTCGCGGGCGTCAACGGCTCCGGCAAGCACGTCAACTTCTCGATCGGGAACTCCACCCAGGGAAACCTGCTGGACCCGGGGGACACGCCCCACTCGAACGCCCAGTTCCTGGTCTTCTGCGCAGCGGTGATCCGGGCGGTCCACAAGTACTCGAGCCTGCTGCGGGCGGTGATCGCCTCGGCGGGAAACGACCACCGGCTCGGCGCCAACGAGGCACCCCCGGCCATCCTTTCGATCTTCCTCGGGGAGCAGCTGAGCGACGTCTTCGAGCAGATCGCCCAGGACGGAACCGCCAGCAGCTCGAAGCAGAAGGGGAAGCTCACGGTGGGCGTCGACACCCTGCCGGAGCTCCCCAAGGACGCGGGCGACCGCAATCGCACCAGCCCCTTCGCCTTCACCGGCAACCGCTTCGAGTTCCGGGCGGTGGGCTCGAACCAGTCGATCGCGGGGCCGCTCGTGGCCATGAACACCATCCTGGCCGAGTCCCTCGACCACATCGCCAACGCCCTGGCGCCGGCCGTGGCGGACGACCCGATCGAGCTCCACTCGGCGGTGCAGAAGATCGTCGGGGAGATCGTCGCGGAGCACGGGAGCGTGATCTTCAACGGGGACGGCTACTCCGAGGAGTGGCACCAGGAGGCCGAGGAGCGCGGGCTGCCGAATCTGCGCACGACGGTGGACGCCCTGCCCGTCCTGGCCAGCGACGAGGTGCTGTCGCTCTTCGAGAGCTACGGCGTGCTCACCAAGCGCGAGACGCTGAGCCGCCTCGAGGTCTACCTGGAGCAGTACATCCTCACCGTGGGCGTCGAAGCCAGGACCACGGTCGAGATGGCCAAGACCATCGTCTTCCCGGCGGCGATCCGCTACCAGGGCGAGCTGGCCTCCACCTGCGCCAGCCTCAAGGCCGTCGGCTACGACTTCGACACGCACACCCTGGACAAGATCACCACCCTGGTGAAGGCCCTGCAGGACCAGATCGCCGCCCTCGAAGCCGCCATGGCCCACGAGGCCGGCGAGACGACCCAGGCCCACGCGGAGCACGCCTGTCACGAGGTCCTGCCGGCCATGCTGAAGGTCCGCGAGGTCGCCGACGAGCTCGAGGGCTTGGTGGCCGACGATCTCTGGCCGCTCGCGACCTACCAGGAGATGCTCTTCATCAAGTAGCCGGCTCCAGAGTCCCGGCTGTGCGCTCGGAGGGGTTGGGGTTGCCCGATCCGGGCGCACAGCCCGGGACGCGGCGGCGAGGCCTGCGGGCCGGGACTCGCCGTGGCCTGCCTCCGCTCTCCGCTCCACCGGGACAGCTCCGCCCCCACGGCAGCGGCTGCCGGTAGCCGAGACGCCCACTCCCGAAAAGCGCGGGCCTTTCACCTCAAGTCCGCTCGGCGGCGCGCCGATACGCCTCCTCACGGGAAGGGGCACCCGCCACCGGGGGTCTCGATGACTGTGCTCGCCATCCGTTCGACTCGCCAGCTGCCCGCCCTCGCGGGCCTGCTGCTCGCCCTCCCCGCCCTCGCGGAGGAGATCAGCTTCGACGAGCAGCCGGCCGTGAATGCCGACTGCTGCTACCTGACCGAGGAGTACGCCGACCTCGGCATCCACTTCGTACCCTCGGGGACCGGCGCCACCTGGGACGGGGAGTCCAACGGCGATCCGGGCTTCTGGCTCCTCGAGGGAACGAACGAGCCCAACTTCCTGGGACTGAACAGCCCCTACAAGATCGGCGCCCTCTTCGACGGACCGGTGCGCGATCTCTCGGTGGACGTGGCGCGCGGGAACGGCTCGAGCGGCCAGGCCACCGTCAAGCTCGAGGGCTATCGCGAGGGCGTGCTGGTCGAGCGCATCGTGGTCGAGCTGGGGGCCGTGGGCGACTGGCAGACGCTCCGCTTCTCGGTCGAGATCGACGAGCTGCTGCTGCGCAACACCGGAACGGCGCCGAACCGCAACCTGGGGGTCGACAACCTGCGCTGGACGCCCGTGAGCGCGGAGCCTCCGCCGCCGCCTCCCGAGGAGGAGCCGGAGCCCCTGCCGGAGGAGGAGCTCGAGCCGCTGGCCCTGCGCATCGACGTGCGGCCCTTCCGCTCGACGAACTGGGTCCTGCTGAACGGACGCGGCCCGATCCTCGTCGCCCTCTTCGGCTCCGACGAGCTGCCCGTCGCCGACGTCGACATGGACAGCCTGGGCTTCGGACCGGGCCTGGCGACGCCGGCCGCGCGACTCGGCCCGATCTACCTGGACCTGGATCGCGACGACCACGCGGATGCCCTGACGGCCTTCTGGACCCGGGAGACGGGTCTGGAGCCCGGCGACGAGCTGGTCTGTCTGAGCGGCGAGACCTTCGAGGGCCTGTCCTTCGAGGGCTGCGACGAGGTGAAGCCCCTGCGCCTGCGGCTCCGGCGCAGGCGCTGATCTCGGAGAGGGAGCAGGCCGCTATCCTCCCGACCGGGGCGGTCGG
>CAZYOL010000009.1:0-43437 GCA_964649065.1 uncultured Spirochaetales bacterium | reverse complement strand
CCTGCGGGTTGCGGGTCCTCGAGCCCTACCCCTCGGGCCTCCCGTCGGGGGCGTGGCCCCGGCTGCGCCGGGCCTTCTTGGGGTAAGTGGCGTTGGTGGGGGCCTCCCGCGAGGGGGAGAGCGGCGGCAGCCTGCTCGTGCGTCTCGGGCAGTCCTCGCTGGCCGCCTGGAGGGAGGCGGCGGCCCAGGTCCGCTTCCTGGGCGAGACCAGTCTGGCTTCGGTGAGCTTCCTGGCCGGCCGGGCCGCCTTCCGGCGCTCGGAGCTGTGGCTGCTGATCCAGGACTGCGGCGCCAATGCCCTCGGCATCGTCACCCTGATCAGCATCCTCGTCGGACTGATCCTGGCCTTCGTGGCGGCGGTGCAGCTGCGCTACTTCGGCGCCGAGGTCTACGTGGCCGACCTGGTCGGCATCGGCATGGCCCGCCAGATGGGCGCCATCATGACGGGCATCATCATGGCCGGTCGCACCGGGGCCTCCTTCGCGGCGCAGATCGGCACCATGACGGTCAACGAGGAGATCGATGCGCTGCGCACCCTGGGAATCTCCCCCATCGAGTTCCTGGTGGTCCCGCGCGTGGTCGCCCTGGTCCTGATGATGCCCCTGCTGTGTCTCTATGCAGATCTGATGGGGATCCTCGGGGGCTTTCTCGTGGGCATCACCATGCTCGACATCGCCCCGCTTCTCTACTATCAACGCACGGCGGAGGCGGTGGGCCTCGACCAGTTCTTGATCGGGATCATCTGCGCAACGGTCTTCGGCGCACTGGTGGCCATGGCGGGCTGCCTGCGCGGCATGCAATGCGGCCGAAGCGCCCAAGCCGTGGGTCTGGCCACGACCTCCGCCGTGGTCACTTCGATCGTCTGGATCGTCGTCGCGGACGGCATCCTGACCGTGATCTTCGACGTGCTGGGAGTGTAGGTGCCGAGCGAGCCCGCCCAGATCCGTGTGGAGGATCTCCGCCTCGCCTACGGCGACTTCCTGGTCCAGCGCGACCTCAGCTTCAGCGTCAGGCGGGGGGAGGTCTTCGTCATCATGGGTGGCAGTGGCTGCGGCAAGAGCACCGTGATGCGCAGCCTGATCGGGCTCAAGGCCCCGGATGCGGGCAGGATCTATCACGGCGGGCTCTCCTTCTGGGAGGCCGCCGAGGCCGAGCGCGAGAAGCTGATGCGGGGCTTCGGCGTGATGTACCAGGGGGGCGCCCTCTGGAGCTCGATGACCCTGGCGCAGAACATCGGCCTGGCCCTCGAGCAGTACACCGATCTCCGGCCGGCGGAGATCCGCGAGGTCGCCTCGCTCAAGCTGGCCTTCGTGGGTCTGCGGGGCTTCGAAGACTTCTATCCCGCCGAGATCAGCGGGGGCATGCGCAAGCGGGCGGCCGTGGCGCGGGCCCTGGCCATGGATCCCGAGGTGCTCTTCTTCGACGAGCCCTCGGCCGGCCTCGACCCCTTGAGCTCGCGCAACCTCGACGACCTGATCCTCGAGCTGCGCGACGTGCTGGGGAGCACGATCGTCGTGGTGACCCACGAGCTGGCCAGCATCTTCCGGATCGCGGGCAACAGCGCCTTCCTCGACGGCGAGAGCAAGACCCTGCTGGCCGTCGGCCCTCCCCTCGAGCTCCGCGACCACTCGCCGGATCCCCGGGTTCGCCGCTTTCTCAGCCGGGGTGAGGAGTGAGCCGCCGCGCCAATCCCACGCTCATCGGCCTCTTCGTGCTCGGGGCCCTGACCCTGGTCGTCGGGGGCCTGCTGATCTTCGGCAGCGGGGGACTGTTCCGCGCCACCACCACCTACGTGATGTACTTCGACGAGTCCGTGACGGGGTTGCTCCCCGGGGCGCCGGTGATGTTCCGCGGCGTCAAGGTGGGAGAGGTGACGCAGATCAAGGCCACGATCGACGAGGCCCTCGACATCGACATCCCCGTCGTGGTCTTCCTGCGCAACGACTCCGTGGAGCAGCGCACGGGCGTCGAGCAGGAGACGCTCCCCGACCCGCGGCAGGTGATTCCGCTGCTGGTCAAGCGCGGCCTGCGCGCGGAGGTCGCCCTCCAGAGCATCGTGACCGGCGTGCTGCTGGTCGAGCTCGACTTCCACCCCGAGACCAAGGCCGTCTTCCGCGGGGACGGTACGATTCCCGAGATCCCGACGGTTCCCTCTCCCTTGACGCAGCTCCAGGCTCGTGTGCAGGAGCTGCCCATCGACGAGATCGCCGGCCAGGTCCTCACCGTGCTGCGCTCCATCGACGGCGTGCTCAACTCCTCCGAGCTGGAGAGCGCCATCGCGAACCTGAACTCGGCCCTGGTCGCCGCCCGAGAGCTGGCCACGAGACTCGACGGGCAGGTGGAGCCGCTGGCGGCGAGCCTGGAGGAGACCCTGGCCGCCACGCGCAGCCTCGCGGAGCGGCTGGATGCGGAGGTGGAGCCCCTGGCCCGCCGCCTCGAAGAGACGCTGGACACGGTGTCCGAGGATTCGCCGACCCGTTACGCCCTCGACGAGGCCCTCCAGGAGCTGGCGGCCGCGGCACGCTCGGTGCGGCTGCTGGCCGAGTACCTCGAACGTCATCCCGAGGCCCTGGTCTCGGGCAAGCCGGGTCCCTGATGCGCTGCGCCCGAGCCCTCCTCCTGTGCCTGCCGCTGCTCCTCGCGGGCTGCCTCAGCCTCTTCGGGAGCACGCCGCGGCCGAGCTTCTACGTGCTGAGCTCCCTGGCCCACGAGGACGCCGCGCCCGGCGGGTCCGCGAGCTCCACGGGAGCGACGATCGGCGTCGGCCCCGTCTCGCTCCCGGCCCACCTCGACCGCCTCCAGATCGTGAGCCACGCGCAGGCCAACCGCGTGGTGCTGTCGGATTTCCACGTCTGGGCCGAGCCCCTGGCCGAGAACGTGAGCCGCGTGCTGGCGGAGAATCTCGGGATCCTGCTGCGCAGCGAGCGCATCCTGCGCTTCCCCTGGCCGCGCTCCAGCCGCGTCGACACCCGCCTGCGGGTGGACATCCGCCGCTTCGCGGCGGGCCCCGACGGCGAGGTTCGGCTCCACTGCCGCTGGAGCCTGGACTCGGAGGACGCCGGTCCCCTCGTCTCGCGCAGCTCCAGCTACTCGGCTCCGGCCACGCCCGGCGACTACGACTCGGTGGTCGAGTCCATGAGCCTCGTCCTCGAAGAGCTCTCGCGCGAGATCGCCCGGCAGATCGACGGTCGCCAGGGCGGCTGAGGCCCCTCGGGTGGGGCAGAACTCCCCGCTTCTGGCTCTTTCGTGTTTCGAATCTGTTACGATTCGACGATGAGCCTCCCCTCCGACATCCTGCAGCGCTCGCCGGAGGAGGCGGCGCGGCGGATCGCCCTGGGGCTGCTCTCCGAGTCGCGAGAGGTATGCGAGCGCCTGCTCGACCTGGACGACCTCGAGGCGCTGCACGCCTTCCGCGTCAGCGTGCGACGCCTGCGCAGCACGTTGCGGGTCTGGCAGCGGGAGCTGGCCCCCAGCGTCGGTCGCAAGGACCGCCGGCTCCTCGGTCGCCTGCAGGACGCCACCGGCGAGGGTCGCGACGCCGAGGTCGCCGCGGCCTGGCTCGTCGCCCAGCGCCCGGAGTTCGGTCGCGGCCAGCGCCGGGGCCTCGACTGGCTGATCCAGCGTCTCGAGCAGCGCCGCCACCAGTCGATGGAGCAGGTGCGCAATCAGGTGCGCCGTCAGTTCGCCAAGATCGAGGCGGATCTCGACGCCCGGCTCGAGTGCATGACCGTCGAGGTGCACCTGCGGTGTCCCGATGCCGGCGCGGTCTTCGGGGCCACCCTCGCGGCCCGGGCGCGGGAGGGCAGCCGCGAGCTCGCGAAGCTGCTGGCCGGCATCGCCTCTGCGGAAGACCAGAAGTCCTCCCACCGGGCCCGCATCGCCTGCAAGCGGCTCCGCTATCTGCTCGAGCCGGTGCGCCCCTTCGTCGAGGAGGCGGCCAGGATCGTCAAGCGCTGCAAGCGGCTCCAGGACGTGCTCGGCGAGCTGAACGACGCCCACGTCCTGCGCGACGAGGTCGGCTCGGCCCTGGAGGACGCGACCATCGAGCAGACCCGACGGCTGCTGGAGCTGGCCCGGGGACAAGACGCCGAGCGCATGCGCCTCGAGGCGCGGCGCGGCGAGCGGCCGGGCCTGCTGGAGGTGGCCCGTCGGGTCCAGGTCCGGATTCGCGAGGCCTTCGAAGACCTGGAGAAGAGCTGGCTCACGACCGGCATCCACACGCTGGTCGAGGACGTCGAGGCCATGGCGCGGCGGCTCGAGTCCGGCGCTCCCGCCAATGTCGAGATCGAGCGCAAGTACCTGCTGTCGAAGCTGCCGCGGCTCCCGGAGGGCACCGACTTCGTGGAGGTCGACCAGGGCTGGATCCCGGGCTCGCAGATTCGCGAGCGCGTGCGGCGCGTGCGGCGCGGCGAGGAGCTGAGCTACCACCGGGCCTTCAAGTTCGGCAGCGGTCTGCGGCGCATCGAGATCGAGGAGCCCACCACCAAGCCCATCTTCGACGCCCTGTGGCGGCTCACGGCCGGCTGCCGGGTGCGCAAGCGGCGCTGGCTGGTCCGCGAGGGCAGCCTGGTCTGGGAGGTCGATCAGTTCCGCGACCGGGCCCTGGTCGTTGCGGAGGTGGAGCTGCCCAGCCCGGCCGCGCGGCCTCCCGTCCCGAAGTGGCTGGCCGACTCGGTGGTCCGAGAGGTCACCGAGGACGCGCGCTTCGCGAACCTCCGCCTGGCGGAGCGGCCCGGCTGGGTCCCCGAGGCCGAGGCCTCCGCTCGGCAGGGGGAGGCGGCGGCGGCCGAGGAGCCGGCGTCGAGCGACCCGGAGGCCCCTCGCTAGCCTCGGGGCGTGGACCTGCTCGAGGCTGCACGCCAGCGGATGCTGCCCCTGCTGAGCAGCCTCGACGCGCTGCTCGACGACGAGGGTCAGGCAGAGCAGCGGGCCTTCTTCGCGCGGATCCGCGATGGGCTCGCCGCCGCCCGCGACCCGGACGACCTGGCCGCTCCCTTCATGGAGCTCTCGACCAGCGCCTTCCTGGGCTTCCGCTACAGCCCGGCCGCAGTCGTTCTCGTCGACGAGATCCTCTCCCACGCCCAGGAGCTGGCCGAGCTGCTCTCCTCCACGGAGGAGACCCTCCACTGAGCGGGCCGCGAGAGCCCTTGCACCCCTTCTGCCTGTATGGATGAATCCATCTCCCGCGAAGAGGAGGCGCCATGCGCGGCGTGATCCCCCTGCTGGTGCTCGCCCTGCTGACCCCGTTCTCCCTGGCCTGCCGGACGGCCAAGGGCGGCTCGCTGAGCGAGAAGCGCAGCTTCGCCTCGAAGATGAAGCAGGAGGCCCTGAACGATCTCTACGCCCAGGAGCCGGGAGCCCGGTCCCACCTCCAGAATGCCGAGGGCTACGCGGTGTTCAGCAGTGTCGGCAGCAAGATCCTGGTGCTGGCCACCGGCAGCGGCTTCGGCGTGGCCACCGACAATCGCAGCGGCAAGAACACCTTCATGCGGATGGTCGAGGCGGGTGGTGGAGTCGGCATCGGAATCAAGGACTACCGCGCCATCTACGTCTTCGACAGCCGGGAGGCCTTCGACAGCTTCCTGGATGGAAGCTGGCAGGCCGCGGGCGATGCGGACATCGGCGCGAAGTCCGGCGAGAAGGGCGGTAGCGCCGGGGTCGGCCTGAGCAGCGACGAGCTCTCGAGGCCGGTCACCGTCTACCAGTTCACGGAGAAGGGCGTCTCGCTGGCCGCTGTCGCAACCGGCACCCGCTTCTATCCGGACGAAGACCTGAACTGAGCGGAGGCGGCTCGCCGCGACTCAGAGCAGGGAGAGCTGGCGCGGCCGGTCGAGGGCCTCGTCGAAGGACTGCTCGCGCAGCTCCAGGATGGCGTCGGCCACCGGGCGCAGCACCCGCTCGAGATAGTGGCCGTAGTCGATGGGGCTCGGCAGTGGGTGGCCCGGCAGCACCGGCTCCGGGCCGGACGGCGTGACGACGTAGCGGATCAGCGGGCCCGCCGCTGCGCCCAGCTCGCGAGCCCGCCGGGCGGCCTGGACGTGGGGCGGCGTCGTGGCGGTGTAGCGGTCCAGCGAGCCCTTGCGGATGCGCTTGGCGTAGATCAGCTCCGCGTCGCGCTTGCCGGCACGCAGCTCCTCGGCGATCTCGCGCACGAAGGGCAGCCCCTCGCGGTCTTCGAAGAGCCGCAGGAGCAGGCCCTCCTGGAGCCGGCGCGCCAGCTCCGGCCAGTCGCGTCGCACCGACTCCAGGCCGACGATCACCAGCTCGCCCCGGTGGAGGCCCGCATAGCGCTTCTTGCTGCCGGAGCTCCCGCCGCGAATGCGCGGCAGGAAGAGCCGCTCGAAGACCCTCTCGAGCTCGAGCTGGAGAAGGGGCTCCACGCCGTACTCGCGCCGGATGCGGCCGGCGATGGCCTCTTGAACCTCCTCGCGCAGCTCCCCGGCCGCTCGCTCGGCCACGCCGGGCTCCGCCACGGGCTCGAGCTGGACGAAGACCGAATCGGTGTCGCCGTAGAGGACGGCCACGCCGCGCTCCTCGAAGGCCTGCTCGGTCCAGTGCAGGGTCTGCTGCCCGAAGCGCGTGATGGCGTTCGCGATCTCCGGGTCGAAGAAGCGGCAGGAGGCCGCCCCCAGCACGCCGAAGAGCGCATTCATCATGATCTTCAGCGCCTGGCTGGCATGGCGGTCGCCGCGCTCGCGCGCCGCGGCGCGACTCTCCATGAAGTGCTCGATCACCTCCGGCAGGATGGCCTCGCGGCGCGAGAAGCGGGCGCCGTTGGGAGCCACCAGGACCTCGGCGTCGGGCAGCTCGCGCGCACGGGCGTGGGCCAGCGGGTCGAGGTGAAAGGTGCGCATCAGGCTCGGGTAGAGGCTGCGGAAGTCGAAGACCGCCACGTTGCGGAAGAGTCCCGGCCGCGGCTCCAGCAGGGCGCCCCCGCTCACCCCCCCGGTCTTGCGCTCGCGATCCACCGAAGGCGCCACGCGACCCCGGCGCCGCAGCTCCGGGAGGTAGATGCGGTCGAAGGAGGCGATGCTCGCCCCCACGCGGTCGAGCGGCATGCCGCAGAGCAGGCTCCGCTCCACCGCCAGATCGAGCAGGCCGAGCTTCTCGAGGATCTCCAGCACCAGTCGGGCGTCCTCGAGGTTGTAGGCCACCAGGGCCTCGGGCTCTTCGCGGTAGAGGCGCGTGATCTCGGCGGCGCGATCCGGGGCGCTGGGATCGATGCTCTTGCCGCGGCCCACGACCGCCTGGGCCACGGTCTCGAGCCGGTAGTCGGGAAGGCGCAGGGCATCCCGCACCAGGGCGTCCGCATCGACCACGACCCGACCCGGGAGCGAGGCTCGCCACTGGCGACTGAAGCCCGGCTCCTGCTGGAGGAAGATCTCCCCGGCCTCGCGGCCCAGCTCGAAGCGCATGCCCAGCTCCTGCGCCCGTCGCTGGGCCACCCGGAGGTCGAAGTCCACGACGTTCCAGCCGGTCAGGACGTCCGGGTCGAGGGCGCGGATCCGCTCGCAGGCGGCGCTCAGCAGGGCCCGCTCGTCGGCGTGGACGATCGCGCCCGCCACCTCGCGCGGGGAGACCAGGTGGACCTCCTCGGCCGCGCAGCCCGCCAGCGCCAGCGAGTAGATACGACCGGCATCCGGCGTGGTCTCGAGGTCGAGGGAGAGCACGCGCAGCTCGGGGCGCGAGACGGCGGGCTCGAGCCGCGGATTCCGGAAGCGCCGCAGCCCGGGCCGCGGCTCGTCCCACTCGCCCTCGATGGCCAGCCCGGCGCGGATGCCGCGGTCGATGAGGTAGCGGTAGGGAAAGCGCACGTCGGCCTCCAGGGCCTTGCCTCCGGCGCGCTCGATGCGCTCCCGGAGCGCCCGGAGCGCGGCCGGGACCGGCAGCTCGACCTTCCAGACCCGGCGTCCGTCGAAGTCGCGGAGCGGGCTCGGCTCCAGCCGCAGACCCTCCTGCCCGGAGAGCGGCCAGGCCTCGTCGGCGGCGACGAAGAAGTAGGGCCGGAAGCGATCGTCCTCGACGAGGAAGGCGGGTCCTTCGTCGAGGCGCCCGAAGAGCTGTACGACCGGCCGGCCTTCGCGGATGCGGTAGGTCGGCTGGAGCAGGAAGCCGACGCTCACCTTCAGCCGGGCGCGGGGAGGTCGAGGAAGCCGGCCAGCATCCGGGAGGGCATGTTGTCCACCTCGAAGTTCGAATCCGCCGGAAGCACGCCGTATTCCATCATCTGCTGGGCCAGCCGGATCATGATCACGGTGAAGCGGAAGGCCGCGAAGATCTCGTAGTAGTCGAGGTGTCGGCAGTGGTGACCGGTCAGCTCCTCGTAGCGCGCGACCGTCTCCTCCCGGCTGGGGAAGCCCGGCAGCCGCGGCTTTCCCAGGCCCTCGCTGTGGTGGCGGTCCAGGAAGATCCACCAGGCCAGGTCCATCTCGGGGCTCCCCAGCGAGACCATCTCCCAATCCAGGACCGCGACGCAGCGACCTGCGTCGAAGATCATGTTGCCGATGCGGGAGTCGCCCCAGCACAGCGAGACCGGCTCTCCGCTCGGGCGGTTCTTCAGCAGCCACTCGAAGGCCGGGCTGCAGACGGGGTGGGGGACACCGTGGCGCTCGGTCCAGGCCCAGGCGAGGTAGCTCTCGTAGTAGGCGAGCTCCCGCTCGAGCGGCGTGTCGCCCGGTGCCCGGCGATTCACGTAGCCGAGCTCCCGCGCCTTCCAGTCGAGGCAGTGGATGCGGGCCAGCGTCTCGAGTCCGCTCCACCAGAGCGCCGCCCTCTCCTCGGGCGGGATCTCGGTCACCCAGCCTCCCACGTGGTAGGGCGGATTGTCGGTGGGGATGCGGCCCTCCACGCGCTGCATCACGTAGAAGGGAGCTCCCAGCACGTCCTCGTGGGTCTCCTCGAAGAACATCCGCGCCAGGGGGATGCCCGTCTCCGCCAGGTCTCGTTGGATGCGGAACTGAAGGCGCAGGTCGTAGCTCGGGAAGACCGGGTAGCCCGAGGGCTCCAGCCGCAACACCAGGGCCTGGCGCTGCGGCTGGTCCTGCGAGCGCCAGCAGAGGTCGAACATCAGCGTGTCGTTCGAGAATCCGGTGGTGCCTGGGCCGGAGAGGCCCGAGATGCGCAGCTCGCGGGCCTCCGGCATGCGCTTCCCGAACCAGCGCACGAGGCGTCGCTGCGTCTCCGCGAGATCGCGTCCGTGGGGTCCGGGCATCGGCTCCTCGCTCGGCCTCCGGCGATTCTGCAGGGTCCGGCTGCGCGCTTCAAGCGCGCTCGGCGATCCAGCGGTCGATGCGCTTCCAGTGGTCGAAGAGCCAGGAGATGCGTCCTTCGCGGGTCTCGGGGACCTGCGCCCAGGGCACGCGCCAGAAGCGAACTTCGATGACGCGGTCGACCAGGGCCCCGTCGGCCAGCTCCCAGAAGCTGGCGGCCCCTTCGAAGCCGGTGTGGGCGCAGAAGACGACGTCCGCCCCCGGGTTCGCCTCGAGCAGGGCCAGGGTGCCGCCCAGGCGCGGGGGAAGCGTGTGCTCGAGCTGCTTGGCCCGATCCAGCAGCCCGTCGTCGTCGCCCCGCGAGAGTCGGGCCAGGATCCGCTCGCGCTTGCGCGGACTGAAGCGGGTGCCCTCCGGATAGATCAGGATGCCCTCCTCCGGGCCGAGCTGCTCCACCAGGCTGGCGATCCCCTGGACCTCACGCGCGCCGTCGAGGGAGTCGCGGTCGACGAAGTAGTTGGGAAGGCGGTTGCCGACCACGTCGAGGCAGGGATCCCAGAGCAGCTCGCGCTTCAGCACGTAGCGCATGTGGATCTGATGGGGGATCGTGATCATCACCGCCGGAATCAGGGTGTCCGCCACGCTGGCGTGGCGGATCAAGAGCAGCAGGGGAGGCTGGCTCACCAGCTCGGCCCCTTCGACGCGGAGCCGCATTCCGAAGATGCGCCGGGCGCCGTTCCAGAGCGCGGCGGCCCAGGCCCGCTGCAGGGCGCGATTCCAGTCCGCGTAGCGGCGGGCGCCGGCGGGTCCTCCCAGCCGGCGACCGAGCCAGATTGCGAAGCTCGCGATCAGCCCGAAGCATTCGCAGAGCAGGTAGTGGGTCAGGAAGAGGGCGCAGCGAAGCGCCGCGCTGCGCCCGCCGCGCAGCAGGTCGACGGCCGCCAGCAGGGGCAGCCAGATCCAGCAGCTGCCGAGGGCCAGGGTGGCCAGCAGGAAGTAGGCGGGGATGGAGATGGCGCGTCGGGCGAGGTGGCTCCGCAAGCGTGGCGACCCTCCCACCCCACACTACCTCCGATGCGGCGTGGTGTCGCCCCGTTCAGCGGGTCGAGAGCAGGACGTCGCGCAGCCCCACATCGAGCGGGTCGTCGCCGAGCCAGATCCCGAAGTAGGCGCGGGCGAAGTCGGCGCCCGGGACGCGACCCAGCACCTCTCCGTTC
This sequence comes from uncultured Spirochaetales bacterium, assembly GCA_964649065.1. Lineage (GTDB taxonomy): Bacteria > Myxococcota_A > UBA9160 > UBA9160 > SMWR01 > CAZYOL01. The sequence continues at coordinate 33,011 of CAZYOL010000009.1, read as the reverse complement.
AGGCTGAGCTCCGTGCCGAGGCCCGGCAGGTAGGTGAGGGCGTAGCGATCCCCCGGCGATACGTCGCGGTACAGCGCGCTCATGCGCTCGAGGCGCGGTTCCAGCTCCTCCACCAGCGTGGGATCCTGGCTGCGGGCGAGAAGCTTCTCGGCGGCCTCACCGAACTTGGGCCCCGGGATGCCCCAGAAGTACTCGATCTCCAGGCGCTTCGGGACGTCTTCGTCCCAGCGCAGCGGGCTCGTGTCCGCGGGCAGGTAGAGCGCCGCCACGTAGGCCTTGATGAATACGCGGTAACGGAGCAACCCGGCTCCGGCGAGGCTCAGAGGCTGCTCCCGCACCTCGATGGCCTCTTCGAAGTCGACGCCGTTCACGCGAGCCGCCGAGGCCGTGCCCGGCCACGGGAGCAGCAGGCAGCCGAGACCCACCAGCAGTGCCTTCGCCTTCATTCCATCTCCTCTACCGCCAGCTCCGCGCAGAGCTCCCACAGCTGCTGCCGCTCGGCGTCGCTCTCCCGCGTGCTGCGCAGCCAGTGCGTGCTGCGGGGTGCCCGGTCGAACCAAAAGAGGCCGCTCGTGCGCTCGCCTGGGGTAGCACAGGCGAGCCACAGGATGGTATCGGCGCCCTGCTCCGCCGTCCGGAGCAGAGATTTCATGACGCGGTGGAAGCCCGGCAGCGAGGTTCTCACGCCCTGCGTGTCGGCCCAACCGGGATGCATCGAGTGGACCTTCACGCCGCGCTCCGCCAGCCGCTCGGCCCACATCTCGGCGAGGATCACCTCGGCCCGCTTGGTCTCGGCGTAGGCGGCCACGCCGTCGTAGCGGCGCCGCTGCCACTGCAGGTCATCGATGCGCAGCTTCCGCGCGTACATCCCGCCGGAGGAGACCCAGATCACCCGGGAGGGGGCGGCCTTCGCGAGCTTCTCGCGCAGCAGCGCGGTGAGCAGAAAGGGGCCCAGCACGTTGGTTGCGAAGCCCAACTCCAGGCCCTCGGAGGTCTCCGCGCGCTCGGCCGGCAAGACTCCGGCATTGTGGATCAGGATGTCCACCCGCTCCTCGGGAAAGGCACTCGCGAAATCGCGCAGGCTCTTGCGCTCCGAGACGTCGACGGTGAAGGCCCGGACCTGCGGGTTTCCGGTGCTGGCCCGGATCTGGTCGGCGGCCTGCTCGCCGCGGCCCGCGTCCCGGCACAGCAGCGCGAGCGTGGCGCCCCGCTCGGCGAGGCCCTGGGCCACCGCTCGGCCGATGCCCCCGTTGGCCCCGGTCACCAGCGCCACGCGTCCCCGCAGGTCGACCTCCAGGTCCGCCGGCTCGAAGCCCCACGAGTGCACGCGGTATCCGGTGCGGTCGAAGGAGAGCAGCACCGTCGCGTCCAGGAGGGGTCCGAGCCCCTGCGAGAGGGCTCTTCCCGCCGTGCGCAGCAGCCGGTCCACGGCTAGCGCATCTCGAAGACGCGATCGGCCGGGTCGAGGCTGGCCTCGAGGTCCAGGTCCCGCGCGCGCTGGTTCAGCTTCTGCAGGGCGCCCACCTTGATCTGACGCACCCGCTCCCGGGACAGGCCCAGCTCGGTACCGATCTCCTCCAGGGTGGCGCCGTCGCCGCTGGTGAGGCCGTAGTAGGCCTCGACGATCCGGCGCTCGCGGCTGGTCAGCTCGGTCAGCATCGCCGGCAGCTCCCGGCGGACCTGCTCGCGGTCGATGTCGGCGATCGGGTTCGCCACCCGCTCGTCGGAGAGCACGTCTTCGAGCTTCAGGGCATCCGAATCCGGCAGGGGGGCCTCGGTGGACATCTCGCGCCGCGACCAGCGCTCGACGTCCTCCACGGTGTCCACCTCGATCTCCATCTCGGCGGCCAGCTCCCAGGGCTTGGGATCGCGTCCCAGCTTGCGCTCGAGATGGCTGCGCGCGCGGCGGAAGCGGATGATCAGATCGTAGATGTTCGACGGCAGGCGCACCGTCCTCGAGTGGTGCTGCACGGCCCGGATGCAGGCCTGGCGCAGCCACCAGACCGCGTAGGTGGAGAAGGTGAAGCCCCGGCGCTCATCGAACTTCTCCACGGCGCGGATCAGGCCGATGTTCGCCTCCTGGATCAGGTCGACGAAGGACACGCCCATGTTCCGGAACTCCTTGGCGACGGAGATCACGAGCCTCAGGTTGTGCTGCACGAAGCGGTTCTTCGTCTCGAGCATCCGCTGGAGCTCTTCGGCGGCCGCCTCGACGGCGCGTCCGAAGCTCTCGGCGGGCTGTCCGGCGAGGGCCAGCCGCTCGCGGCGGGCGCGCGAGCGCGGCGCCGAAGCGGTCAGCTCGCGATGCAGCTCCCGGACCTTGTCGAAGCTCGCCTGGAGCACCTCCGTCGACAGCCAGGCCTGCTCGACGGCCTCGGAGATCGCGCCGTCCAGCGCGCTGATCTCGCGCCGGCTGCCCTTGCGGCGTGCGGCCCAGAGCTCGTCGCGCTTCGCGAGTAGCTCCTCGGCCCGCGAGAGCGCGGCGTTCACGTCTCCGCTGTAGTCCTTGCCCGTGCCGTCGCGATAGCCGGCCGACAGGGTGCCACTGACCCGGCCCGCATCGACGATGCCGCGCCAGCGCTCGACCAGGATGCGAGCGGCGGCCGGCAGGGCCGTGACCCGCGCCCGGAATTCCTCGGTGTGCTTGCGGATCTCGGCTGCCAGCGACGCCTGCTCGCCGCGCGAGAGCAGCGGGATCCGGGCGATCTGGCGCAGATACGGGATCGAGTCGGGCGAGCTGTCGTGATCGCCACCTTCGAGGGCCATGAGGGGGGCCTCCAGCCCGGCCGTGGTGTCGTAGGTCTCCGTCTCGTGGCTGCGATCTCGCGAATCCATCTCTTCCTCCCTCCGAGCGTCCCGGAAATGCTTTCGTGTATCGGCTGCGTCTAGATTCATGCCGCAGTCCGCTGATGATGTCAATGCTTTGTCTAGAAAATAGTCGGCTGAGACCTGGATTCTCTTGAGCGCCCCGGGGGCCCTGGGAAATCTTCAGGCATTTCGGAAGCTTCGCGGGCGCGGGCTCAGGGGCGGGAGGCGCGGCGGCCTAGCTCGTCCAGGTCGTGGAGGTGGATGGCGCCGTCGCTCGCCGGCAGGCGACGGGCGCCGGAGCCCCCCAACCACAGCTCGACGTTCCGGGGCAGCTCCTCCCGGAGCTCGGCCAGGTAGGCCTGGGCCTCGTCCGGCTCGAGCGCGACCAGGCCCAGCGCGACGGCGCGGGCCCCGGTCCCCTCGGCAGCGCGCGCCAGCTCCGATGCGGGCAGCTCGGGCCCCAGGTAGATCACGCGCGCGCCCACCCCGACGGCGACCAGCGCGGCCACCAGCAGGCCCAGCTCGTGGCGCTCGCCGGTGGGTGTGGTGAAGAGCAGCGGCGCGCGTCCGGCCGCCGCGCTGGAGCTGCGCAGGGCGGTTCCGAGCAGCGTGCGAGCGACGCTGGTGACCGTGTGCTCCGAGGCGATGCTCAGCTCTCCGCGCGCCCAGCGCGCGCCGACTTCCTCGAAGAGCGGGAGTGCGACCTGACGGGCGAAGCGCGTCGGGCCCAGGGCGGCGAACTGGGTGGCGAGAATCCGCTCGACCTCGGCGGCGTCGACCCGGGTGGCGGCCGCCAGGGCCTCCTCGACGGCGCTCGGCTCCTGGGGCCGAGCCGCCCAGACTCGCTCCTCGATCTCGGCATTCGGCAGCCCCGCCAGCTCGCTGATCGGATGGCCGACCTCGGTGCCCTGCTTGAGCAGGCGCAGCCGCTCCACGTCGGCCTCGCTGTAGCGGCGCGAACCACCCGGAGTGCGCCGCGGCTGGATCGCCTGGTAGCGCCGCTCCCAGGCCCGCAGCAGGTGCTCGGAGAGCCCGGTGAGGCGCACGACGGCTCCCACCGAGTAGCTGGCGTCTCCCGGCCCGTTCGCGCTCGGTCGCTGTTCCGCCATGCTCCTCCCTCGCCCACTCTTGGTAGCGCTGGAGCCCCTCGCTTGTCGAGGTATTTTCCAGGTCATGGCGACGCAACCCCCCGAGCCGCCGCCCTGGGAGATCCGGGTGCTGTACGACGGCGACTGCCCGCTGTGCATGCGCGAGATCGCGATGCTGCGCCGCCGGGATCGCCGGGGCCGGATCGACTTCGAGGACATTTCGGCCCCGGACTTCGACGCCTCGGTCTACGGACTCGACTTCGAGACCGTCATGGGTCGCATCCACGGCGTCCTGCCGGACGGCCGGCTCGTGGAGGGGGTAGAGGTCTTCCGGCGCGCCTACTCGGCCGTCGGTCTGGGCTGGCTGCTGGCCCCGACGCGCTGGCCGCTGCTGCGACCCCTCTTCGACGCGGCCTATCGCGTCTTCGCCCGCAACCGTCTGCGCTGGACCGGCCGGCAGAATTGCGCCGCGGGACGCTGCGCCGCCCCGCGCGCCCGGTCGGCCTGACGCTCGTGCGCGCCGTTCACTGGTTTCGCAACGATCTGCGGCTCCGCGACAACCGCGCCCTCGCCGACGCAGCCTCTCGGGCCGACTCCCTGGTGCTGCTCTTCGTGCTCGACGAGCGGCTCCTGGCCTCGCCCCGCAGCGGGGCGCCCCGCCTGCACTTCTTCTTCGATTGCCTGCAGCGCCTGGCGGCCACGCTCGAGGAGCGGGGGCAGCATCTCTGCGTGCGGCGCGGTGATCCGCTCGAGGTGCTGCCGCGCTTCGTCGACGAGGCGGGCGCCGAGCTGCTGACCTTCAACCGCATCCAGACGCCCTACGCCCGACGACGCGATGCGGAGATCCGTTCCCGCGTCGAGCGCGCCGGCGCGCAGGTGAGAAGCCACAAGGATCACGTCGTCTTCGAGAGCGGTGACGTGCTCTCGCAGCAGGGCCGGCCCTACGCCGTCTTCACCCCCTACAAGAAGGCCTGGTACCGCAAGTTCCAGGAGGAGGAGGCAGAGCCGCGACGGGCCCCCAGGCTGCCGCCCCCGGTCTCGGACCTGGCCAGCGAGGCGCTGCCCGAGCCCCCGGCCCCCGGGGAAGGCATCGAGAGCCTGCCCACCGGCGGCGCAGCGGCGGCCCAGCGCCGGCTCGACACCTTTCTGAGCGGCGCCGTCGCCCGCTACGCGCAGGACCGGGACCTTCCCGCCCTCGACGGCACCTCCCGCCTCTCCCCCTACCTCCGCTTCGGCGCCATCTCCATCCGGGACTGCATCGCCCGGGCCCGCGAGGCCGCCGCCGCGGAGCGCAGCCTCGCGCAGGGCGTGGAGAAGTGGGTCGACGAGCTGGTCTGGCGCGAGTTCTACGCGGCCATCCTCGAGGAGCATCCGCGGGTCGCCCACTCCTCCTACCGCCGCGAGTTCGAGGCCGTCGGGTGGAACAGCGACGAAGCGGGCTTCCGGGCCTGGTGCGAGGGCCGCACCGGCTATCCGATCGTCGATGCCGGCATGCGCCAGCTCGCGAGCACCGGCTGGATGCACAACCGGCTGCGCATGATCACGGCCAGCTTCCTCAGCAAGGATCTGCTCATCGACTGGCGCCGCGGCGAGGAGTGGTTCTTCCAGAACCTGGTCGACGCCGATCCGGCCTCCAACAACGGCGGCTGGCAGTGGGCCGCCTCCACCGGCACGGATGCGGCGCCCTACTTCCGGATCTTCAACCCGGTCGCCCAGGGACGGCGCTTCGATCCGGAAGGCGACTACGTGCGTCGCTTCGTCCCGGAGCTGGCGCACCTCCCGGCGGATCTGATCCACGAGCCCTGGAAGTCCGGTGCGCTGCTGCGCGACTACCCGCCGCCGGTCGTCGACCACGCCGAGCGCCGCGCCGAGGCGCTGGCCCGCTATCAGGAGGCCCTGGAGGCTACGCGATGATCCACCTGCTGCGCCGCCACACCACGCTGCCGCTCCCGTTGGGCGCGGTCTTTCCCTTCTTCGCCGACGCTGGCAACCTGGAGCGGATCACGCCGCCCGAGCTGCGCTTCCGAGTCCTGACGCCGCTGCCCATCGAGATGAAGACCGGCGTCCTGATCGACTACCGACTCCGCCTCTTCGGCATCCCCTTCCGCTGGCGGACCCGCATTTCCCTCTGGGATCCTCCGGCGGCCTTCGTCGACGAGCAGCTCCGGGGCCCCTACGCCACCTGGATCCACACGCACCGCTTCCGGGAGATCGAGGGCGGTACCGCGATGGAGGACGAGGTGCGCTACTCCCTGCCGCTCGCCCCCCTGGGCGAGCTCGCGCACCCCCTGGTGCGGCGGCAGCTGGATCGCATCTTCGACTACCGCGAGCGCACGATCCGCGCGATCTTCCTGGGGGAGGAAGGCGGTGGCGAATCCTGAGGCGGTCCCCGGACCCTACGCCAGCGAAGGTCCCATTCGCCTCGGCGTCTCGTCCTGCCTGCTGGGCGAGCAGGTGCGCTGGGACGGGGGCCACAAGCGCGACGCCTTCCTGGTCCACCACCTGAGCCCCTTCGTCGAGTGGGTTCCCGTGTGTCCCGAGGTCGAGAGCGGCATGGGCACCCCCCGCCCCACCGTCCGGCTGGTGCGGGAGGGCGAATCCCTGCGCCTGCGCGAGAGCGATTCGCAGCGCGATCACACGCAGGTCATGCAGCGCTACGCGCGACACCGGGTCAAGGCGCTGCTGCAGCTCGATCTCTGCGGCTACGTCCTGAAGCGCGACTCCCCGAGCTGCGGGATGGAACGGGTCAAGGTCTACCCCGAGAAGGGCATGCCCAGGCGCGAGGGCAGGGGCCTCTTTGCTGAACGCCTGATGGAGGCCCTGCCGCGGCTTCCCGTGGAGGAGGAGGGCCGCCTGAACGACCCGGTGCTGCGCGAGAATTTCGTGGAGCGCATCTTCGCCTACCGGCGCCTGCGCGATCTCTTCGCCGGCCGCTGGCGTCGGGGCCACGTCGTGGCCTTCCACACCGCCCACAAGCTGCAGCTGATGGCCCACTCTCCGCAGGCCTACCGCGAGCTCGGGCGCCAGGTGGCCGAGATCAAGTCGCTGCCCCGGGCCGAGTTCCGCGAGCGCTACGAGGCGGGATTCATGGCGGCCCTGGCGAAGCGGGCGAGCCGCGGTCGCAACGCCAACGTGCTCCAGCACATGGCGGGCTATCTGCGCGAAGGGCTGGACGCCGACTCGCGGGAAGAGCTGGGGCGCCTGATCGAGGACTACCGGCTGGGCCTGGCGCCCCTGGTGGTTCCGCTGACCCTGCTCCGCCACCACGCCCGCGCGCAGCGGGTCGACTATCTTCTCTCCCAGGTCTACCTGGACCCGCATCCGAAGGAGCTGATGCTGCGCAACCACGTCTGAGGCAGCGCGCGAGGCGGCGTGACCGGAGCGATCGCTGCCGCGTAGGACCGGCTGCGCCCCCTCGGGCAGACCCTCCGGAGGATTCCCATGCATCGCAGCCCGCCGGCCCTGGCCGCCGCCCTTCCGCTGGTCCTCGACGTGACCGACGAGGAGCGGACCGCAGCCTCGCTGGCGGCCGCCGAGCGCCTCGGCCTCGGCGCCTTCTTCGACGAGTACCGACGGCGCACCGGCAGCGTCGGCGTGCTGCGGGGCGACAGCCGGGAGACCGTCGCCGTGCTGAAGGGCGAGACCGACGTGCAGGTCTACCTGGCCACGCTCGCCGAAGCCCGCGGACGCTCCTGAGCGAGGGGCGCGACCCGCGGCGCCGCCTGCTGCTCGGGGCGGCGGCGGCTCTGATCGCAGCCCTGCTCGGGCTCGCCTGGTCGCAGCGCCTGGCGCTCGCCGAGGATCTGCTCGCGGCCTGGCTGCGAGGGCAGGGCGTGACGGATGCGTCGCTGCGGATCGCCCGGCTGGGGATCGGTGGCCTGGAGCTGAGGGAGCTGCGCGGCGGCGCGGACTCGCTGGCGCTCGATCGCGGGCTGGTCTCCTGGGGGGCGGCCTCCTTGGGGAGTGGGCGCCTGGAAGCCCTGCGGCTGGAGGGCCTGAGAATCCGCGCGGTGCTCCGGGAGGGTCGCCTGCAGCTCGGGGCCGCGGACGCCTGGCGCCCCGCGGCCGGGGCCGCGCCACAGCTTCGCCTCCCGGCCCCGCCGGCCGATCGCTTCGTGCTCGAGCGCGCGGCGCTGGCGCTCGAGACGCCCCGGGGGCTCTTCGAGGCCGAGCTCGAGGCCACCCTCGAAGGCGGCTCGGGAGCCTTCGCCGTGCGCACGCCGGCGCTCCGGATGGCCGCGCCGGAGCTGGCCCTCGATCCCGTCTCGCTGGCGGGCGAGGTGCAGCTGGGCGGCGACTCGGCCGCGCTGAGCCTGCAGCCGGCGCCCTTCGCGCTGGCCTGGCAGCGCGGCGCGCGAGTCACGCGCCTGCGCGGTGTGACGCCGCTGCTGCGGCTGAGGAGCGCTCCCGGCGGCGCGGACCTGGAGCACCTGGAGGCCTCGGGCGGGGAGTTGCGGCTCCCGGAGCTGGGCGTCGAGGCGCGCGGGCTCAGCCTGACGAGCGGGCTCCCGCTTCGGGGGCTGCCCTCGGGCCGGCTCGCGCTGGCCGAGATCCGCGACCTCCGGGGGCGCTCTCCCGTCGGGCCTCTGTCGCTGGTCGGCGACTTCCGGCCCGCCGGCCAGGCGCTGGCCTTCGACGGCTGGCTGCGGGCGCCGGGCGGCTCGCCCCGCCTCCATCTCCGGGGCGAGCAGCAGCAGACGGGCGCGGAGGGGCAGCTGCGTCTCGACCTGGAGCCCATTGCCTTCGGTCCCGACGGCGTGCAGCCCGCGGACCTCTGGCCCCCCCTGGCGTCTTGGATCTCCGAGGCGGAGGGTCGGCTCGAGGGGCACGGCGAGCTTTCCTGGCAGCCCGAGGGCGGCTCCGGCTTCGTCGACGTCGGCCTGTCCGACCTGGGCTTCCGGGCGCCGGGAGCCCGCATCGAGGGACTGAATGCCGTCCTGCGCATCGACGGCTGGCCGCCGCGCCTCGCGCCGGGCCAGCTCGTCTCGATCGCCCGGCTCGACTTCGGCCTCGAGCTGACCGAGGGCCTGGTCGAGGCCACGCTGGATCGGGAAGGCGGGCTCGAGCTGGCCTCGGCGCGCTTCCGCTTCGCCGGAGGCACCGTGCGCAGCGAGGGTCGCGTCGATCTGCTCGCCGAGGAGCGACCCGTGCTCTTGTCGGTCGAGGGGGTCGACCTCGGCCAGCTCCTCGAGCGGGTGAGACTCGAGGGTCTCAGCGGAACGGGCCGCATCCACGGGCGCCTGCCGCTGGTCTTCGGCGCCGGCGGAGTCGAGATTCGCGACGCCCGGCTGCGCGCCAGCCAGGAGGGGGGCTGGATTCGCTACCGGCCGCCAGCCGGCGCGTCCGGGCTGGGCCCGGGCCTCGGCGGGGGCGTCGACACGCTGCTGCAGGCCCTGCACAACTTCCGCTACCAGCGCCTCAGCCTGAGCGCCGACGGGATGGCGCGCGGAGCGTTGCAGATCCAGCTCTCTGTCTTCGGCAGCAACCCGGACGTCGACGAGGAGCAGCCCTACGAGCTCAACCTGAGCCTGGAAGCCCATCTCGTCGACCTGATCCGCAGGGCGCGTCTGAGCTCGGCGATTCCGGAGCGCATCGAGCGGCGGCTTCGCGAGCTCGCCGAGGAGCGCGGCCCCTGAGGGCCTGATACGCTCGCTCGCCGTGGGGGCTTCGAGGCTGGCGCTCTTCGGCTCCGCGACGGCCCGGGCAGCGGGTCCGGCGGCGCGCTGGACCGCGGGCTCGGCGGCGGGCCGGGCGGCGATGGCTCTGCTCGCGCTGCTCGCCTGTCAACCCAAGGTGCAGGTCGAGGCTCCCAAGGAGCCGATCACGATCAATCTCAACGTCAAGATCGAGCACGAGATCCGCGTCGAGGTCGAGAACGATCTCGAAGAGCTCTTCGAGGAGGAGGCCGGGCTCTTCTGAGTCCCCGGGGGTCTGCCCATGGTCCGCATCGCTTGCATCGCCCTGGCCTGCCTGCTGCTGGTCGCGACGGCCCAGGCCGACGACGAGCTCGAGCAGGCCAAACGAGCCGGTCACGTCGGCGAGCAGAGCGACGGCTACCTCGGTCGGGTGCCCGGGGCCCCCGTCAGCGCCCAGCAGCTGGTCGATCGCATCAACGCCATGCGCGCCGTGAGGTACGACGAGATCGCCCGGCAGCGCGGCATCACGCCGGTCGCCGTCGCGGCCCTCGCTGGCATGAAGCTGGTCGAGCGCGCTCCCCCGGGCCACTGGGTTCGCGACGCCGAGGGCCGTTGGGCCCGTCGTTGAGGGATCCACGTCTTGCGCATCCTGCTCACCGTGGCCGTCTCGCTGGTTCTCGTCGTCGGTCTGATCGCGCTGCTGGTGCTGCGCTCGACGGCGGTCCAGGAGGCGATCTTCGACCGCGCCGTCGAGCGGCGCGTGGCGGCGGCTCCGGAAGAGCTCTTCGGCGACGACGCCCTGCGGGTCCTGCTCTGCGGCACCTCTTCGCCGCTGCCCCACCCGACGCGGGCCAAGCCCTGCACGGCGGTCTTCGCCGGCGGTCGCTTCTTCGTCGTCGATACGGGCCTCGGCTCCTGGAATCGCCTGGCCGGATGGCGGATCCCCGGCGACCGCATCGGCGGGGTCCTGCTCACCCACTTCCACTCGGACCACATCGGCGCGCTGGGCGAGTTCGACCTGCAGACCTGGGTGGCGGGGCGCGAGGAGCCGCTGCGGGTCTTCGGGCCGCCCGGGGTCGAGCGCGTCGTGGCCGGCTTCGAGGAGGCCTACGACCTCGACGCCGGCTACCGCATCGCGCACCACGGAGAGGAGGTGCTCTCCGAGAGCCGCGGGCGCATGCAGGCGCATCGATTCGAGACCGGTGCTCCCGGCCAGCCGCCGGTGGTCGTGCTCGAGGAGGACGGGCTGCGGGTGACGGCCTTTCCCGTCCCCCACCCCCCGATCGTTCCGGCCGTCGGCTACCGCTTCGACTACGCCGGGCGCTCCATCTTCGTGAGCGGCGACACCGAGCGCTCCCAGGAGGTGGTGCGCGCGGCGGAGGCGGTCGACGTCCTGGTTCACGAGGCGCAGGCGAATCACCTGGTCGCCAAGCTGGAGGCCCAGCTGACCCGCATCGGGCGGCCCCGCCTCGCCAAGATCATGAGCGACATTCCGGACTACCACACCACGCCGGTCGAGGCGGCCGAGGTCGCCAACGAGGCCGGGGTCGGGCTGCTGCTCATGACCCACCTGACGCCGCCCCCGCCGCTGGCCCTGTTCGAGCCCCTCTACACCGTCGGCGTCGACGAGGTCCGGCCGGAGGGATGGATCCTGGGCGACGACGGGCTCCTCGTGGAGCTGCCCCGCGACTCGCGGGCCATCGAGACCCGCTGGCTCCGCTGAGGCGCTCGGGATAGCGGCGGCCCTCGATCACGTGCCCATCCGCGTCGACGATCCTCACGCCACGCCCTTCTCATCGGCGACTCCGCCGCGGGCCGGGATGCCCACCGTCTCCGTGTCGCGCCCCGAACGGAGCACCCGGCCGGGCAGCGCTCCAGTGAGGGCGCCGTCCTGCACCACCGGCTGCCCGTTCACCCAGACCGCGTCGATGCCGTCGGCCTCGGCGTAGAGGCGCCCGGCGCCGCCCGGCAGGTCGTGGCGCGTGTGGACCTCGCGGGGCCCGATCCGCGCCGGATCGAAGACCACCAGATCGGCCCACCAGCCGGGGAGCAGTCGCCCTCGATCCCGCAGTCCGTAGAGGCGGGCCGGCAGCTCGGTCAGCTGGTGGACGGCCTCCTCGAGGCCCAGCAGGCCGCGCTCGCGAACGGCCGGGCCGAGCAGCGAGGTCGTGCAGGTGAAGGTGTCGATCATGTCGAGGTGCGCGCCCGCGTCCGAGGCGCCGATCAGCGTGCGCGGGTCGCGCCAGACCCGGGCGCGGAGCTCCCAGCTCTCGGCGTCGTCGCCCGGAATGAAGGGAGAGAAGGAGGTGCGCAGGTCGTCGACGAGGGCGATGTCGAGCATCGCGTCGAAGGCCGACTGGCCCCGCTCCGCCGCCACGTCGCCGAGCCGCCGCCCCGCCAGCCCTCCGTTTCGGGGATCGCAGGTCTCGGCGATGGTCATGTTCTCCCAGACCGCGATGGCGCGCAGCGCCCCGGCCCGCTCCGAGCGGGCGCCCTCCTCGAGCCGGCGTCGCAGGGTCGGGTCGGCCAGCGCCCGCTTGCGCTCCTCGAGGGGCAGGGCGATCACTTCGGCCCACTCCGGGAAGGCGTCGAAGATGGAGCCCTACACGAGATTGAGTCGAAGGGTCATGTTCTGCGAAGGCGTCAGGGCCACCACGGTGGCGCCGCGCTGCGCCGCGTAGTCCGAGGCCGAGAGCTGGTGCTCGTGGCCCTTCGAGAAGGAGGAGACGCCCAGCACGTTCCAGTTGAGGGGCCGCTCGGCCGCCAGCGACAGGGAGGCCATCAGGTCCATGCGCTCCTCGTCGAAGCGGGCCACCCCCGGCAGGAACTCCAGGGCCGTGCCCGGGTGCTCCCGCAGCACCGAGGCCAGCGCCAGTAGCTCCTCGCGGCTCGCGAAGCGGGAGGGCACCGGCTTGCCGTCGCCGTCGTTGTGGGTCTGGGCCCAGGAGGAGGAGAAGCCCAGCCCGCCCTCGGCCAGCGACCGGGCCAGCAGCTCCTGCATCGCGGCCAGCTGCTGCGGGCTGGCCTCCTCGCCGACCGCCGCGCTCCCCATCACGACGCGGCGAAGGGCGGAGTGTCCGACCAGGAAGCCGGCGTTCACGGCCACGCCGCGCGCTTCGATGCGCGCCAGGTAGTCCCCGAAGGAGCTCCAGTCCCAGGGCACGCCCTCCGCCAGGCTCTCGAGGGGCATGCCCTCGACGCGGGCCAGCATGCGCATCAGGTAGTCGCCGGCCTCGGGGGCCAGGGGGGCGATGCTGAAGCCGCAGTTGCCCCCGACCACGCTCGTGACCCCGTGCAGGGGAGCGGGGCTGAGCTGGGGATCCCAGAAGACCTGAGCGTCGAAGTGGGTGTGGAGGTCGACGAAGCCCGGGCAGACGATCCGCCCGGAGACGTCGACGCTCTCGCGCGCGGGGCCCAGGGACTCGCCGACGGCGGCGATGCGTCCCCCGTCGAGGGCGACGTCGGCGACGCGCGCCGGCGCGCCGCTCCCGTCGACGACCCGGCCCCCGCGGAGCACCCGCTCGAACATCGAGCCGGGAGCCTACCGCGGCGTGGTAGATTGCCGCCATGTCGGCCGACCGCACGTCTCGCCCGCGGATCGAGCGGGTGCGGCGCGCCGCCTGCGAGCAGCTCGGCCTGGCCGAGAGCCGGCTGCGCCTGGTCGTCTCGCCCTATCGGGTCTGTCCGCTGGGCGCGCACATCGACCACCAGGGCGGTCCCGTTCTCGGCCTGGCCATCGACGAGGGCTCCGTGCTGGCCTTCGCGCCCTCGCAGGACGAGAGCTGCACCGTGCTCAGCCTCGACTTCGAGGGCCCCCTGAAGCTCTCCCTGAGCTCGGTCGCCGCGGCTCGCGAGGGGGGCTGGGGCGACTACCTGCGGGCGGCGGTCTGGGCGCTGCGCGAGCGCCTGCCGGCGCGGCCGCGGGGTCTGGTCGGCGCCCTGCACGGCTCGTTCCCCGGCAGTGGGCTCAGCTCCTCCGCCTCGGTGCTGCTCGCCTACCTCTCGGCGCTGGCGCAGGTCAACGAGATCGAGCTGGGGGAGGCCGAGCTGGTGGCGCTGTCGCGTCGCGCCGAGAACGACTTCGTCGGCGTGGCGAGCGGCATCCTCGATCCGGCCTCGATCGTCGGGGCCCGGCGCGACGAGCTGCTGGCCATCGACACCCGGGCCTGTCGCTGGGAGAGCATTCCGTCGCCGAGCGAGGCGCCCGAGACGCGGCTCCTGCTGGCCTACAGCGGCGTCTCGCGCAACCTGGCCGCCACCGGCTTCAACGACCGCGTCGGCGAGTGTCGCGAGGCGGCGCGGCGCCTCGCCGAGCGGGCGGGCCGGGCCGGCGTGGAGCGTCTCGGGGACCTGCCTCCGGCCGAGCTCGAGGACCTGCTGGAGGAGCTGCCGGATCCGTGGCGGCGGCGGGCGCGCCACTTCGCCGGCGAGCGCGCGCGGGTGGAGCGCGGCATCGAGTGCTGGCGCGCCGGCGAGCTCGGGGCCTTCGGGGCGCTGATGTTCGAGTCCTGTCGCAGCTCCATCGAGAGCTACGAGACCGGGGCACCGCAGCTCGTCGAGCTCCAGCAGATCCTGACCGAGACCCCGGGCGTGCTGGGCGCGCGCTTCAGCGGAGGGGGCTACGGCGGCTGCGCCGTCGCGCTGGTCGCGGCTGCGGAGGCCGACCGGGCGCGAGCCTCCGTCGAAGCGGAGTACCGCGCGCGGCGGCCCGAGGCCCGCTCGGCCCGCGTGGTGATCGTCGCCAGCGACGACGGACTGCGCCTGTCGTGATCGCGGTCCTGCTCTGCGCTGGCTTCGCGACCCGCCTCTACCCGCTGACCCTCGACTTCCCGAAGCCGCTGCTGGAGGTCGGGGGCCGTCCCATCCTGGAAGACCTGGTCGCCCAGCTGGCCGCCTCCGGTCGCGTCCAGCGCTTCCTGGTGGTGAGCAACGCTCGCTTCTACGGGAAGTTCCTCCACTGGGCCGAGCGGGCGACCGAGCGCATTCCCGGCCTGCAGCTCGAGGTGCTGGACGACGGCGCCTGGGACCTGCGGCGCCGCCTCGGAGCCGTGGGCGATCTCGAGCTGGCGGTGGCGCGGGCCGAGCTCGACGGAGGCGTGCTCGTGGCCGGGGGGGACAACCTCTTTCGCTTTCCCCTGGACGAGTTCCTGGAGGACTACGAGCGTCGTCCGCGCAACCTGATCCTGGTCCACCGCGAGTCCGATCGCGAGCGGCTGCGGCGCACCGGCGTGGCCGAGCTGGGGCCGGAAGGTCGCGTGCTGCGCCTGTGGGAGAAGCCCGAGGATCCGCCCAGCCCCTGGGCCTGCCCTCCCCTCTACCTCTTCGCGGCCGGTGCGCTGGCCCGCCTGCGCGACTTCGTCGTCGAGGCGCACGACAAGGACTCCCCGGGTCACTTCGTGGCATGGCTGGCGGAGCGCGAGCCGGTCTTCGCCCACGAGATGGACGGCGAGCGCTACGACATCGGCAACCCCGAGGCCTACCGCGGGGCCGAGGCCTGGCTGCGCGCCCGGGATTCCGGTGAGGCCGACCCCGAAGCGCCGGCCTAGGGCCGGCCTGCTGCTGCTCGGCCTGCTGGCCCTGGCCGCCGGCTGTGGGGTGCCCGAGGCCGGGCGCCGCCTCAAGCTGGCCCACGGCCTTCCCACCACGCACCCGGTCCACGTCGCCATGGAGCACCTGGCGGAGCGGGCGCGCCAGGCCTCGGCGGGGCGCCTCGAGATCGACATCCATCCCCACGAGCAGCTCGGGACCGAGCGGGAGCTGCTGGAGCTGCTGCAGATCGGCAGCGTCGCCCTCACCAAGGTCTCGGCCAGCGTGCTCGAGAGCTTCGTGCCCGCCTTCGCGGTCTTCAGCGTGCCCTACCTCTTCCGCGACGAGGCCCACCGGCACGCGGTGCTCGGCGGAGCCCTGGGCCGCGAGCTGCTGGGGGCCGGCGCCCCCTTCGGCCTCGTCGGTCTGGCCTACTACGACGCGGGAAGTCGCAGCTTCTACACCGCAGAGCGTCCGATCGGCAGGCCGGAAGACCTGGCCGGCCTGAAGATCCGCACCCAGGAGAGCGCTTCGGCGATTCGCCTGGTCGAGTCCCTGGGAGGCTCGGCCACGCCGATCGCCTGGGGCGAGCTCTACACGGCGCTGCAGCAGGGCATCGTCGACGGCGCGGAGAACAATCCCCCGAGCTTCCACCTCTCGCGGCACTACGAGGTCTGCCGCTACTACTCGCTCGACGAGCACACGGCGGTGCCGGACGTGCTGCTGATCGGGAGTGCGACCTGGCGGCGCCTGTCGAGCGAGGAGCGCGAGATCCTGGCGCAGGCGGCGGCGGCCTCGTCCCGGCTCCAGCGCGAGCTGTGGCGCGAGGCGACCCGCGAGGCCCTGCGGGTCGTCGAGGAGGCCGGGGTGCAGGTGCTGCGCCCCGACAAGACCCCCTTCGCCCGCGCGGCCCGCTGGAGCCCGGAGGATCCGGCGCTGGCCTCGTGGGTGCGGCGCGTCCGGGCGCTGCCGTGAGGCTGGCCCGCCTGCGCGCGGCGGTCGACCGGGCTCTCGAGGCCCTGCTGGCCCTGCTGATGGCGAGCCTGGTCGGGAGCGTCCTGTGGCAGGTCTTCACCCGCTTCGCCCTGGCCGACCCCAGCTCCGGCACCGAGGAGCTGGCCCGCTTCGCGCTGATCTGGCTGGGCCTGCTGGGGGCCGCCTACGCCTTCGGCCGGCGCCTTCACCTCTCGGTGGACCTGCTCGGCGCAGCCCTGGGGGCGCGGCCGGGCGGGCGGGCGGCCCTCGACCTGCTCCTCCACCTCTGCGTCGCCGCCTTCGCGGCGGCGATCCTGGTCGGGGGCGGCAGCCTGCTCGTGGATCTGACCCTGCGGCTGCAGCAGCGCTCGGCCGCGTTGGGCATCCCGCTCGGGGCGGTGTACCTGGCCCTGCCGCTCTCGGGGCTGCTGATGCTCCTCTACGCGGCGCTGGGGGTCGGGGAGTGCCTGGTGCGGCTGCGCCGGCGGGGCTGAGGGTGGATCCGATCCACGTCGGTGTCGGCCTGCTGCTCTTCGTGCTGCTGCTGGCGATCGGGGTCCCGATCGCCATCGCCGTGGGTCTCGCCTCCCTGGCCACGCTGGCCCTGTCCGTCGAGGCCGCCCCGGCCCTCACGACGGTCGCGCAGCGCATGGCCACCGGCCTCGACCGCTTCACGCTGCTGGCGATTCCGTTCTTCATCCTGTCGGGAGAGCTGATGAACCGCGGCGGCGGCGCCCGGCGCCTGGTCGACTTTGCGCGGGCCCTGGTCGGCATGCTCCCCGGCGGGCTGGCCTACGTGAACGTGGTCTCCTGCATGCTCTTCGGGGCGATCTCCGGCTCGGCGGTGGCGGCGGTGGCGGCGGTGGGCGTGACCATGGCCCCGCGCATGCGGGAGCAGGGCTACGACCCGGCCTTCGGAGCCGCGGTGAACGTCGCCTCGGCGACCACGAGCCTGGTGATCCCGCCGAGCAACATCCTGATCGTCTACGCCCTCGCCAGCGGAGGCGTCTCGATCGCGGCGCTCTTCGTGGCGGGCTATCTACCCGGCCTGCTGGTGGGTGCCGCCCTGGTCGCGGTAGCGGGCCTGACGGCCTGGCGCCGCGGCTACCGGGTGGACGCCCGGGTGGGCGCCCGAGAGGCCCTGCGTCGGGGGCTCTCGGCCCTGCCCAGCCTCTCCCTGGTGGCGGTGGTGATGGGAGGCATCGTCGGGGGGCTCTTCACGGCCACCGAGGCCGGCGCGGTGGCCGTCCTCTACAGCGCCCTGCTGGCGCTCTTCGTGCACCGGGAGCTTTCGCCTCGCGAGCTGCCGCGCATCCTGGTGGAGGCCGCTGCGACGACCGCGATCGTGCTGCTGCTGATCGGCACCTCCATGGCCCTCTCCTGGGTGCTCGCCTTCGAGCGGGTACCGGAGGCGGTGAGCCGGGGGCTGGTCGAGTGGACCGGTGGCGGCATCGCGACCCTGCTCGCCATCAATGCACTGCTGCTGGCGGTGGGCACCGTGCTCGACATGACTCCGGCGGTCTTGATCTTCACACCCATCCTGCTGCCGGTCGTCACCGAGCTGGGGATGGATCCGCTGCACTTCGGGATCGTGCTGGTGCTGAACCTCTGCATCGGGCTCTGTACCCCCCCGGTCGGGAGCGTCCTCTTCGTCGGCTGCAGCGTCTCCGGGGCCTCGATCGGTCGCGTGAGCGCGGCCCTGCTGCCCTTCTACCTGGCGATGATCGCCGCGCTGCTGCTGGTCGTCGCGCTGCCGGAGCTGGCGCTCTTCCTGCCCCGCTGGCTCCGCCTCTAGCGGCGGGCGCGCGCGTCCGCGACCCTCGTGTGGGTAGGCCGGCACTGGAGCCGGCGACCCGAGGGGGGAGTCTCCGATGGAACAGGGGCGAATGGAACGCGCTTTCCGGCGCGGGGGGCGCTGCGGAGGCGGGCTCTTGGCGATGTTCTCGCTGCTGCTGCTGGCGGGCTGCCAGGATTCCGGGACCACGGCCGAAGACGTCGGACGCGAGGCCGGCGAGACGGCCGAGGAGGTCGGACGCGAGGTCGACCAGGCCATCGAGGCGGCGCGGGAAGCCTTCTACGCGCAGCGCGAGGAGTACACCGAGCGCGTGAGCGGACAGGTCGAGGAGCTCGCCGGGCGCATCGACTCCCTGTCGGAGATGGCCCAGGGCACGAGCTCGGAGGCGGTCGAGGACGTCCAGCGGCGTCTGGAGTCGATCCGAGGGAAGCTCGGTCAGGCGGACACCATCACCGAGGAGCGCTGGACCGCCTTCCGGAAGGAGATCGAGAAGGAGATGGAGGAGCTCAAGAAGGCCTCGCGCGAGGTTCTGGCGAGCGCCACCAAGCCCTTCTGAGGAGGCTCAGTCGTCGCCCTGGGGGGCGAAGATCAGGAAGCTCTGGCGCTCGACGAAGTCGTGCTCTTCGACGAGCTCGAAGCCGGCCTGCTGCATCTCGTCCAGGATCGTCTGCCTCTCGCTGAAGTGGCTGCGCAGCCAGCTCGGGCGGTCGTAGTCCAGGATCGCCACGCGGCCGCCCGCCGGCAGGGCCTTGCGGAGGCCTGCGAAGTAGTCCGGCCGCTCCTCGAGGTGGTGATAGGTATTGCAGCTGAAGACGAGGTCGACGCCCCCGTCGGGCAGTGAAGGGTCGTCGGCGGGAGCGAGCACGGTCGTCACGTTCGCGTGGCCGCGCTTCTCCGCCTGGCGTGCCAGGTGGCGGATCATGCTCTCGTCCACGTCGATGGCAAAGACGCGCCCGCCCTCGCCCACGGCCTCCGCCAGCCGGAAGGTGAAGTAGCCGCCACCGGCGCCCAGGTCGGCGACGCGGTCTCCCGGCGAGAGGGCCAGGCTCTCCACGACCCGCTCGGGCTGCTGCCAGGAGTCGCGGCCGCCGAAGCCGGCGTAGGCGCAGCGCTTGAAGGCCGCACAGCCCGGCAGCAGCAGGGCGATGGCGAGCAGCACGGGGATCGGGACCCGTCTGGAGCTTCCCAGAGGTGGATCTCCTCGACGCCCCCCCTCGCTGCGCTGTGTAGCACTCGTGGGCGGACTGGCGCACACTCGCAGGGCCGCCCGCCCGGTGAGAGCATGCTTCGAGTCCTGCGCTGGATGGTTCGGTCCCAGTGGCCGATCCGGCTGCTGAACCCCTGCTTCGGCCGCTACAACCCTTTCCACCCCGACTTCCTGGCCGACCCCTACCGCGCCTACCGGCGGCTCCGCGAGAGCGCTCCGGTCTACCGCCACCCCGTCCTGCGCGTCTGGTTCCTGAGCCGCCACGCGGATTGTCAGGCCGTGCTGCGAGACCCGCGCTTCTCGGTCGACCGCAGCCGCGTGAAGGCGCCGCCCGGCATGAATCCGGCGCGCTCCCTCAGCCCGGACTTCGTGGAGGCCATCCAGTGCAGTCTGCTGATGCTGGATCCACCCGGCCACACGCGGATTCGCCACCTGGTCAACAAGGCCTTCACGTTGCGCGCCGTGGAGCGCCTGCGACCGCGCCTCGAGACCCTCGTGGAGGAGCTGCTCGATCGCGTCGAGCCGGCCGGCGAGATGGAGTTCGTGCGCGACTTCGCGAGCCCGCTCCCGGTGACGGTCATCGCCGAGCTGCTGGGGGTGCCGGAGGAGGACCGCGGGCCGCTGAAGCGCTGGTCGGACGACCTCACGGCCCTGCTCGATCCCTTCCACGCGCCCGGCGGGCTGGCCGGAGCCCAGCGTGCCTTCCAGGGAGCGCAGCGCAGCTTCGCGAAGCTCTTCGCCGAGCGGCGGCGCGCTCCGCGGGACGATCTTCTCTCGGCCCTGGTCAGCGCCGAGGAGCGGGGGGATGTCCTCTCCGAGGCCGAGCTGCTCTCCGTCTGCATGCTGATCCTCGGCGCCGGACACGAGACGACCACCAACCTGCTCGGCAATGCCATGCTCGCGCTGCTGGCCCACCCACAGGAGAGGGAGCGGCTCGACGCCGACCCCTCGCTGATCAAGACCGCGGTCGAGGAGCTCCTGCGCTTCGACAGCCCCGTACAGGCCACCGACCGGGTCGCCCTCGAAGACCTGGAGATCGACGGCCATGCGATCCGCGGGGGGCAGCTGGTCGTGACCCTGCTGGGCAGCGCCAATCGCGATCCCGAGCGTTTCCCCGACCCGGATCGTCTCGACCTCGGGCGAGGAGACAACGCCCACCTGGCCTTCGGACTCGGCACCCACTTCTGCCTCGGGGCCCAGCTCGCCCGCCTGGAGGCCCAGGTGGCGCTGCCCGCCCTGCTGCGCCGCTTCCCGGATCTGAGCGGGCCTTCCGAGCCTCCCGCCCGCGTGCCCTCCATGCTGCTGCGCGGCCCGAGCGCGCTGCCGCTGCGCCTGCGCTGAGGCTAGGGACGTGCTCTCAGGCGCATCTCCACACCCTGGAAGGTGAGCAGCAGGTGCTCGATCCAGGAGCGCAGCCAGGGCGCCCGGCTCAGGCGCGTCAAGGTGGGCGAGGCCAGCAGCTTGGGGTGCTCGAGGATCTCGAAGCCGACCTCGAAGCCGCTGCGCTCGAAGATCTCGCGCACGTGCCGGTGACTCCGGTAGAAGGTGTGCCCCAATGAGTACTCGTAGTAGGCCCGGGTGCGCTCGGGCAGGCTGCGGCCTTCGAGCCAGCTCCAGCCCGGATCCCGCCCGCTCCGCAGCCAGAGGCCGATCGCGAGGCGGCGGAGGCCGGATTTGGGGAGCCAGTGGACGAGGGGCATGTGCAGGTGCACCTCCACGGGACGCAGCCGACCCGGATACTGGTGGAAGCCGCCCCCTCCGGCTGCCAGCACCCGGCGCTGCTCTCGCGCCACGCGCTCCAGGTCGCGGACGTGCTCCAACACCTGATCGGAGAAGACGAAGTCGAAGAAGCCCGAGGGGAAGTCCGAGCCGCCGCCGCCCTCCAGCAGCCGCAGGCGGTCCTCGGCGTGGCCCCGCTGCCGCAGCAGGGGCCTCCCCTTGCCGATGGGCAGGGGATCCACGTCGACCCCGTAGGCGTCGTAGCCGCGCTCGAGCAGCCACAGCACGCCGCGTCCGCGCCCGCAGCCCCAGTCGAGGACGCGCAGCCGCTCCGGCGGCAGCCCGCGCTGGATGCGGTGGCGCTCCAGGGAGCTCACGATGCGCGCGTCCAGCTCGAAGATCTCGAGCTCGGCCGCCGTCAGAAGGTCGTGCTTCGACATGCCAATGCGCGCCGGCGCTCCCAGGCTAGCGCAGCTGTGCCCGCCTCTCGGGCGTTACACTGGCCGACATGCTCGAAGCGGGTCCGACGCCGGCTCGATCGGCGGGCGGCCCCGGCCGGGCGGCCCGCGAGACGAGCGAGCACCCGATGAAGCTGCGACCCGCTCTGCTGTCCGCCCTCTTTGCCGCGCTCCTCGGGGCGGCCGCAGCCGGCGCCCAGGTCCGCTCCGACGAGACGCCGCTCGAAGACGTCCTGGAGATCATCGTGCTCGATCGCTCCCTGCTGGCGATCGACGCCCAGGGAGGCGGCAGCACCCGCGTCGAGCTGGAGCTGAACGAGCAGGTGCTCTGGCAGCGCTCGCGGGGCCTCGTGGGGGTGGTCCTCACCGACCGCCGCATCCTTGCGGTGGGCGCGAGCTCGGCGGCCTGGCAGGGGCGGCGCCTGCGTCGCACCGAGACGCCTCCCCAGGGCGCGGTGCTCGGCGACCGCGTCGCCATCGTCTCCACCGAGGACCGCGTGCTGGGCTTCACGACCACCAGCGGCAATCTGCTGGAGTACCGGCTGGGGCCGAACGAGCTGCTCGTCGCCAGCGACGCCGGTGCCAACGTGGTGACGGCCCTCACCAGCCGGCACG
Source organism: uncultured Spirochaetales bacterium (assembly GCA_964649065.1). Taxonomy (GTDB): domain Bacteria; phylum Myxococcota_A; class UBA9160; order UBA9160; family SMWR01; genus CAZYOL01. Next base: position 11,184 of record CAZYOL010000009.1, on the reverse strand, counting down.
CCCTGGGCCTCTCCACCGGGCCCGGGGGCTTCATCCCCTTCGACATCCAGGCGCGCGAGCAGATCCTCTCCATCAGTCCGCGCGCCAACCTGGTCACGGTTCGGACCAACCGGCGGCTGCTGATCTTCCGGGGGCCCACCAGCTCCTGGGAGGAGCGGCGCCTCGATCTCTCGGATCAGCGCTGAGCGCGCGGCTCAGCGCCAGCCCAGCGCCGCCTCCATCACGTGGTAGACGTAGCTCTGCTCCTGCACGCCGTGGAGGAGATGGGCGCCCGGCCCGCCCGCGTAGATCGGGACGTCCTCGCCCGAGTGGGTCTCGGCGCGCAGCGGCACCGCCGACTCCTGCAGATAGCTCGCGTCCCCCGTCTCCACCTGGGAGAGATCGGGCCGCCCGCGGGTCACGCCCGCCTGCGTCGGAGGGAAGTGGGGAAAGCGCTTGGCCCCCTCGGGCTGCGCGGGGGAGGCGCCGGTGTAGCCCGGACCGTTCAGGTAGCCGAGGGTCGTGTAGGGCAGGCCGCTCGCGTCGAGAGCCGGCTCGGACCGGGGCTCGCCGCGCTCGTCGTTGCCCACCACCAGGCCCAGGATGGGATTGCCCCGGGTCGGGTAGCCCGCGATCGCGAGGGTGTGGTCGTGGTCCGCGGTGACGATGACCAGGGTCTCGTCGGCCGAGGTCTTCTCCAGCGCGACGCCGACGGCTCTGTCCAGCTCGATAGTGTCCACCAGGGCCCGATGGGCGTTGCTCGCGTGGTGCGCGTGGTCGATGCGTCCCGCCTCGACCATCAGGAAGAAGCCCTTGGGATTGCGCGAGAGGATCTCCAGGGCGACGCGGGTCATCTCCGAGAGGGAGGGCTCCCCGGCCAGGTCGGAGCCGCGGTCCACCTCCCACTGCATGTGCGAGGGCTCGAAGAGGCCGAGCAGGTGGCGGGTCTGCTGCAGGTCGAGCGCCCGGAGCTGCTCGAGCTTCCAGACGTAGGCGGCGCCCGGCCGCCGCGCGACCCACTCGGCGGTCAGGTCGCGGCCGTCGCGGCGGCTGCCGCTGCGCTCGGGCCTCTCCGGGTCCTGGACCTCCCGGGGCAGGAAGTCCTGGCGACCGCCGCCCAGCGCCACTTCGAGGCCGTCGCCCACCCGAAGCTCGACGAGCTGGCGCGCGATGTCCGGAAAGTCGTCGGCCCGGGCCGCCTCCGGGAGATCGGCGTCGTTCTGCCAGTCGCGCTCGGGCGAGTGCGCGTAGCAGGCGGCGGGCGTGGCGTGGGTGACGCTGGTCGTGGAGACGACCCCCGTGGACAGGCCGCGCTGCTCCGCCCGCTCGAGCAGGGTTCGCAGCCGGTGGTCGGCCACGGCGCGGTGATCGCCTCTCGGCACGCTCTCGTCCACCGAGAGGACGCCCGCGCGGGTCTTGGAGCCGGTGACGAGGGCCGTCATGGTGCCCGCCGAGTCCGGGGTCTGCTGGTTGGTGTTGTAGGTCTTGGCCAGGGCCACGTAGGGCAGGCGCTCGAAGCGCAGCAGATTCCCCTCTCCGGGCTCGCCGCGCAGCTGGCCCTGCAGGATGCGGGCGGCCGTCACCGTGGAGAGGCCCATGCCATCGCCCACGAAGAGCACCACGTTGCGCGCGCGTCCCTCCACCGGCCGCAGGGCCCGGGCCCGTTCGAGGGCGCTGCGCCCGCTCTCGACCCAGCGGTTCCCGCCGCTCGACTCGCAGGCCGGCGCCAGGACGAGGAGGGCCACGCAGGTGAGCCTCCGGAGAAGGGGCTGGCGCTGCCTCATGTCGATCTCCTGATCGCGGTGCTGCCGCATACGCCGAGGCTGCGGAGCTCTCGCGCCGCCTGCTCCCCCCAGCCCCGCTGGGCCCGCGGGTTGGCCGGGCTCGGATGCAGCACGCGTCCTGTGCGGACCGCCTGGCCGGCGAGTGCCTCGCGTACCCGCCCCTCGGCGAAGGCGCCGATGCCGATCACCCAGGTCGGCTCCAGCAGCTCGGCCAGGCGCCGCAGGTGACGGTCGCAGGCCGCGAAGAGCGGCTCCCGCTCGGCCGCCGGCAGCTTGTCCGGGGTCCGGTTGCGACCGCTGGGCTCGACGAAGACCAGGGGGCAGTAGTTCGCGATGAAGTGGCGCTCGAAGAAGCGGGCGGGCTTTCGGAAGCGGGAGGCCACGCTGCCCCACAGGCGCGTTCCGCTCACCTCGCTGCGCGGACAGTCGAAGCCCAGGATCGGTCGCTTGGGGTGCTGGCGGGCAGGGCTGCCCACGGCGGCCTCGATGCCCAGGAAGCCGCGCACGCTCTCGACGTCGCCGAAGGGAACGCCCGTCTGCGCCATTCCGAAGGGCCCCGGGTTCATGCCGACGAAGAGCACCCGCTTCGGGCCGTCGCCGTAGGTGCGGAGGTAGAGCTCGTGGGGGCGGCGGGCGTAGGCGAGGGGGTTGTAGACGCAGGCGACGGGAGCGCCGAAGCGCAGCGGATCCACGTCGCGCGACAGACGTCGCGCGGCGGCGACCAGGCGATCGCCGATCGAGGCGCCCATGACCGTCGCTGCCTCCGCCTTCGTCCACCCACCGCGCTGCGACCGCCGGGCTGCGACGACGGCGCCGCGAGGACCGGACTGCTACCCCGACCGCAGGTCTCGGCTAGGATACAGCCGCCCTGCCCTGGAGCGATGCATGGAGGGGTCCGACGCAGCCGCCCCCGGTGCGCGGCCGGCGCTGCGACGCGCCATGGACGAAGCCGACGATTTTCACGTCGCCCTCGACGGCGTACACCTGGCCTTGGGGGGGCGTCCCGTCTTCCGCGGCCTCTCCTGCGGCTTTCCACGCGGTCGCATCAGCATCGTCCTGGGGGGCAGCGGGGCGGGCAAGAGTACGCTCCTGCGCCTGCTCGGCGGGCTGCAGCGTCCCGACGAGGGCAGCGTGCGCGTGGCGGGCGTCGACCTGGCCCGACTCGGCAAGCGGGCCCTCTTCGGGGCCCGCAAGCGCATCGGGATGCTCTTCCAGGGGGGAGCGCTGCTCGACTCCATGACGGTCTTCCAGAATGTCTCTCTGCCGCTGCGCGAGCACACACGGCTGAGCGAGCGCCAGATCTCGGACGAGGTGGCGCGCTGCCTCGAGGCGGTGAACCTGGCGGGCAGCGAGGCCCTGCTTCCGCGCCAGCTCTCGGGCGGAATGGTGCGCCGCGCGGGCCTGGCCCGGGCCATCGTGACCAAGCCCGAGATCGTGCTCTGCGACGAGCCCTTCTCGGGCCTCGATCCGGTCAACGTCCGGCGCATCGAGGCCCTGCTGCTGCAGCTCAACCGCGAGCTGGGCCTGACCCTGGTCGTGACCTCCCATCACATTCCCTCGACCCTGCGCATGGCCCACCGGATCGTGTTCCTGACCGATGGCCGGGCGGTCTCCATGCCCGGGGAGGAGGTGCTGCGCAGCCCCGATCCCCGCGTGGCCGAGTTCTTCGCCGCCGAGACCGGGGAGCTCGCCGAGGAAGGCCGGGACGAGCCGGCGGCGGCGCCGGGGGCCGGCCCGTGAGCGCGCTGCTCCGGGCGCTGGGCCTGCGGGCCGTCCGCTTCGTCCATCACCTGGGCGCGCTCGCGGGCTTCGCGCTGCAGATCCTGGTCGCCGGCCTGCGCCCGCCCCTGCGCTTGCGCAGGCTGGCGGACGCCGTCTACGACGTCGGGGTGCTCTCGCTGGCGGTGATCCTGCTCTCCGGCCTGACCGTGGGCGCCGTGATGGGCCTGCAGAGCTACCAGGCCCTGGTGACCTTCGGCGCCGAGAGCGCGGTCGGGGCGCTGGTCGGGGTGGCCTTCGTGCGCGAGTTCGGCCCGGTGATCACCGCCCTGCTGGTCACCGGTCGGGCGGCCTCCGCGACGGCCGCCGAGATCGCCTCGATGGTCACCACCGAGCAGCTCGACGGACTCCGCATGATGTCGATCGACCCGGTGGACTTCGTCGTGGTCCCCAAGGCCGGGGCGATGCTGATCGCCATGCCGCTGCTCAACGCCCTCTTCATCGCCTTCGCCTTCTTCGGCGCCTATCTGATCGCGGTGGTCAACCTGGGCAGCGACGGCGGCACCTTTCTCAGCAGCCTGGAGGGTGCGGTCGAGCTGCGGCACGACATCGGCGTCTGCTTCCTCAAGGCCGGCATCTTTGGCGCGCTGGTAGGGCTGCTGGCTACCTATCTGGGCTATCACAGCGAGCCCACCTCGGCCGGGGTGAGCCGAGCGACCACCAGCACGGTCGTGATCGGCTCCGTCTCGATCCTGGTGGCAGACTACGCGATCACCGCGCTCTGGGGCTTCTGAGGGCGCCAAACCTCTTTCGCAGCGGGGACATCCAAGAAAAGATGCAGGCCTCTCCGGCGCGCGATCTGGCGGTCGGTCTCTTCGTCCTCGTGGGCCTAGCCGCCGTGGGCTATCTCTCTCTCCAGGTAGGCGGCCTCAGCTACAAAGGCCCCGGGGGGCTGGTTCTGTACGCGACCTTCGACGAAATCGGCGGGCTCAAGGTCCGCGCGCCGGTGAGCGTCTCCGGCGTGCGAGTCGGACAGGTGGAGTCCATCGAGCTGAATGCCGACCTGCGAGCGCGGGTTACGCTCGACCTGGACCCCGGGCTCGAGCTGCCGATCGACACCTCGGCCGCGATTCGCACCTCGGGCCTGCTCGGAGACCAGTTCATCGCCCTCGAGCCGGGCGCGGAGGACGTCCTGCTGCAGAGCGGCGAGCCCATCGGCCGAACCGACAACGCCCTCTCGCTGGAACGGCTGATCGGGAAGTTCGTGGACAACGTGGGGCTCGAGGAGTGAGGGGATCGCGAAGCAGCAGGGCACTGGCACTGGCGCTGGCCTGCGCCGCCCTGGCGGGCACGGCCCGTGCCGAGGACGAGCCCGGGCGCATCGGGGGCGCTGGAACCTCCGACCCCTGGGAGGGCTTCAACCGCCGGGTCTTCTGGCTCAACGAGAAGCTCGACCGGATGGCCCTGGAGCCGGTCGGCAAGTTCTGGGACCGCCTCCTCCCGGACGTGGTCCAGACCTCGATCCGTCGCGTCTACGACAACGTCCGCTTTCCCACCATCTTCGTCAACAACATGCTGCAGGGGAAGGTGGCCGATGCCGGCGAGGACATCGTCCGCTTCACCGTCAACAGCACGGTGGGAATCGGGGCGATCTGGGATCCGGCCGGGAAGCTCCTCGACCTGCCCCCCCACGACGAGGACTTCGGCCAGACCCTGGGCGCCTGGGGCGTGCCTGCGGGGCCCTATCTGATGCTGCCCGTCTTCGGTCCCTCGAACGTCCGCGATCTCGTGGGGCGCGGTGCCGATTTCGGCCTCAACTACGCCACCTGGTTCGCGGCGGGCATTCCGATCCTCGTCAACATCGCGAACAGCGGCGTCGATCTGGTGAACCGGCGCTCGCTCCTGATCAAGGAGATCGCCGCCGAGCGTGAGGCGGCCTTCGACTTCTACGTCTTCGTCCGCAGCGCCTACTCCCAGAATCGCGAGCAGCGCATTCGGGACGATCGCGAGCCCGAGCCTTCGGAGCAGCTCGAGGACGACCTCTACTACTGGGACGAGGAGGCCTTCGAGGACGGGGAGGACGAGGCGCCCGAGGAGCCGGTGTCGGCCGATCTGGCCGGCCAGGGGGGCGAGGAGCCACGGGAGGCAGCCTTCCGGACGCTGCCCTGAGCGAGCACCCGTCGAAGCGGGGGCCTCCGAGGAGACCATGGGACTCAGCCGATTGCGCGGCCGGCACCAGCTCACGATCCTCGCGGTTCGCCCGGGCCTGCTGCTGGCCCTGGCCCTCGTCGTCGTCGGTGGGCCGCAGGCGGTGCCGGCGGCCTCCTCCTCCGGGCCTCCCCCGCGCCAGGTGATCCAGAGCACCATCGAACAGGTGCTGGTCATCATGGGTCGAGAGGAAGTCCCCAAGGAGGCTCGCCTCGAGCAGCTCAAGGAGATCATCTACGCCCAGTTCGACTTCGAGACCATGTCGAAGCTGATCCTGGCCCGGAACTGGAAGAAGTTCTCTTCGGACCAGCGGCGGGAGTTCATGATCGAGTTCAAGACCTACCTGGCCAACAGCTATAGCGACCGCCTGGACCGCTACTCGGGGGAGGTGGTCGAGATCCTCGGCGAGCGCCAGGAGGCGCGGGGAGACGTGACGGTGCTCTCGCAGGTGAGCGGGGGGGAGTTCAACGGAGCCCTGATCAACTACCGCTTGCGTTCCCGCGACGGCGGCCCGTGGCGGGTCATCGACGTGATCGTCGAGGGGGTGAGCTTCGTGTCGAACTACCGCGACCAGTTCAGGGAGATCGTCTCGAACGGGGGTCCGCAGCACCTGCTCGAAGCGCTCCGCGAGAAGAACGAGGCCGGCATCGCCGATGCCGCCTGAGGCGCCGCCCCGCTACCTGATCCAGGGTCGCAGCGTCTCCTTTCCGGTCGAGGTGCGCGACGCCTCCTCCGGCAGTGCCATGTTCCTGGTGCCCAGCGCCGCTGCCCGTCGGCTCCTCGCCTGCGACGCGATCGATGTCGCAGAGCTGCTGCCCGGCCAGGCCCTGCTCTCCATCGCGGTCATCGACTACAAGGACAACGACCTCGGCGACTACAACGAGGTCTCCATCGCGCTCTTCGTGCGGCCGCGAGGGGCCGGGGGCCTCCCCTGGCTCGGTCCGCTCTCCGAGCTGCTGCGCGGTCGGCTGGGCACCCACATCCTGCACCTGCCGGTGGACCAGTCCTTCACCTGCGAGGCGGGCTGCAGCATCTGGGGCTTCCCCAAGACGGTGCAGGAGATTCCCTTCCACTACGAGACCGACCGGGTGAGCTGCAGCCTCGTCTTCGATGGCGAGCACGCGCTCACCCTCTCGCTTCCGCGCGGCGGCTCGCGCACGCTGCCCGAGAGCGAGATGACGACCTACACCCTCGTCCAGGGCGTCCCCCACCGCACGCGCTTCCGCTCGCGCAGCGAAGGGGTGGGCATGCGCCTGGGCGGCGCCGAGCTGGCTCTCGGTCGGGGCCCGATCGCCGAGGAGCTGCGCGGCCTGGGTCTGCCCAAGGCCCCCCTCTTCTCCACCTGGATGGAGAAGATGGTCGCGCGCTTCGAGCCTCCCGAGAAGCTCTGATCCTCGCGGCTCAGCCGGCGGCGACCAGATAGCAGACCCAGGCGGGGTCGTCGCTCACCTTCTCGCGTCGCGTGAAGACGCCGTTGCCCTCGTTGGTCCGGGTGTCGGTCCCCTCCCAGTAGATCTCCACCTCGCTGAAGCCCGCTTCGAGCAGCAGCTCGCGCAGCTCCGGCAGGCTCCAGAGTCGCCACTCGTAGCGGAAGGCCCGCTGCAGGCGGCTGCCGTCCTCGAACTCGAAGTGGATGTAGTTCACGCAGTGGTGGCTGATCGGCTCGAAGACCGACTGGTCCCAGACGTAGGTGAAGCCGTCGCAGTCGCGCTCCTCCGAGCTGGCGTGGTGGGCCTCGGGGCCGCCGTAGGCGTCGCAGACGAACAGCCCCTCCGGTTGCAGGGTCGCGCGGGCCCTGCGGAAGTAGTCGCGAAGCTCTTCCCGCTTCTCGAAGAGGAAGTAGGAGAAGTTGAAGGCGATGGTCACGTCGACCGCGGGCGTGGCGACGTCGCGCACGTCTCCCTGGATGAGCTTGATGCGAGAGGCCTGGTCGGTGCCGAGCCTGGCCACGTTGTGCTGCCGGCCCCAGTCGAGGGGCTCGGGATCGAGGTCGATGCCGAAGGCGCGGTTCTCCCGGTGCCGCTCCACCCACTGGCAGGCGAGCAGGGCCGTACCGCAGAAGTCCTCGCGGATCAGGCGCGGCATGCGACCGAAGCGCTTCTTGAAGACGCGCTGGATCAGCAGGAGATCGGGCTCGGGCTCCTGCACGCTGCGCTGGTACAGGTCGTAGCGATCCGCCTGTTGCGCGAGGCTGAGCCGCTTGCGCTGCTTCGCCCCCTTCTCCTTCTTCGGCTTCGGCTTCGGCTTCTGCTGCCTGCGCGCTCTGGCCATTTCCCCTTGCCTCCCGGGGGGATCGTCGCGCAAGGCGCGCAGGCTCTCAAGAGCCTGTGCGCGAATCGCGCTCGAATTCCACGCCCACTCGGGCGTCCAAGGAGGGTGAGAGGAGGATCAATCATGAGGAAGATCAGGACGATCCTGGTGACGCTGGCGGCGTGCAGCGCCATGGTGGGCCTGCCGGCTGCCGCATCGGCACACTGGACACACGGCAAGCGGCACTCGCACCACGAGGTGCATCGCGCCGATCGGGGCTATTACGGCCCGGCTTTCTATCGCGGTCACCGCTTCGCCAAGCGGGACCGCGCCTGGCGGCGTCACCTGCGGCGAATGCACCGCTACTACCACTACGCGCCGTGGCGCTACTACTACTTCGGCCACGACCGCCGCTTCGGCCACGACCGCCGCTTCCGCTACGACCGCCGCCGCTGAGTCGCGGCCTCGACGGTCGGGGCGGGGGCCCGCGGGCGCCCGCCCCGACTCGCCTCCCGGCTAGGGCAGGGGCCTGCGCAGCTCCGCCAGCACGTAGCTCGAGCGGCGGGTCTCGCGGAGGGCCGTGGCGATCAGCTCGCGGGCCTTCGCGTCGCGCAGCTCGGGGAGATAGGCCTCGAAGACGCCCCGGTAGTGGTGGTCCGGATCGACCGTCACCCGGCCCACCAGGGCGGTGGCTCCCTGCGCTCGCTCGAGCGCGTAGGGCAGACGCGCGGCGCCGCCCGGGGCGATGCGCGTATCCTCGATCTCGCGCCAGGGGCTGGCCGAGAAATCGATGCGCCGGGCGATCGTCCGCTCCCGGCGCGTCTCCGGGATCTCCCGGCCCCGGGCGTCCACCTGGAAGACGGCCAGCAGCACCCGCGGCGTCACGTAGCTGGGAAAGCGATGGCCGACATCGCGGGCGACCACCCGGAGCTCGGCCTGCAGTCCGTCGCCGCTCGTCTCGTCCCGGACGAGCTCCACGTCCACGGCGGCGCGCACGAAGTCGGCGTCGTGGATGCCGCGCCAGAGGTGGGCGCGCTCCGGCATGTGGCAATCCTGGCAGCTGCGGCCCTGGGCCGCGTGAGGGCTCTCTCGCCACTCCGCGAAGGTGTTCTCGATCGGCTTGCCGTTCACGCCCGCGTCGTCGAAGAACTGGTGGCAGGTGGCGCAGAAGCGGCCCTGCTGGAACTCGCTGCGGGCCTCGAAGCCACCGTGGGGAAGCGGCTGCTGCGGCTCGGGAGCTTGCGCCAGCCGCGGCGGCCCGTAGCGGCGGTGGGCCCGTACGTGGCAGGCGGCACAGGCGATGCCGGCGCTCCGCAGCGCGGGATCGAAGGCGGGCTCGGGCGTTCCGTCGGCGTCGAAGGGCTGCTGCTCGGCGAGCGGCGCGTGGCAGCTCTGACACTGCCGGATCGCCTCCGGCCCGGAGAGCCCGCCCTCGATCAGCTGGCCGGCGAGGCCCGGAGAGAAGGCGCCCGCGTGCAGCGAGCTCCGCCACTGGGCGTACTGGACCGGGTGACAGCCGCCGCAGGTCGCCGGATCCAGCTCGGCCTCGACCGCGGGCCAGCCCTCGGGAGGCGGGCCCTGGTGCGGGACCGGGAGCCGCCAGTGCAGGTCCAGGAACTCGCCGAGCCACTCCCGGCGCTCGGTCCCCGCACCCCCGACGCCGGCCATGACGGGCGCGGGGCCCTCCTCGCCCTCGGAGGGCTCGCAGGCCGCCAGCGGCAGGCCAGAGGCGCAGACCCAGACGGCCAGGAGACCCACGCTTCGCCCGCTGCGCACCCGAGGAGCGTGGCAAATGCCGGCGGGGCTGCCCGGCAGCGGCTCAGGCGTCCGGGTCGTAGCCCAGGTTGGGGGAGAGCCAGCGCTCGGCCTCGTGCAGCTCCATGCCCGAGCGGCCCGCGTAGCTCTCCACCTGGTCGCGGTCGATGCGGCCGACCGTGAAGTAGCGCGCGCGCGGGTGGGCGAAGTACAGGCCCGACACGCTCGCCGCCGGCGTCATGGCGCAGCTCTCGGTGAGGCCGATGCCCAGGGCCGGGGCCTCGAGCAGCTCGAAGAGCCTGCGCTTGGGCGTGTGATCCGGGCAGGCCGGGTAGCCGAAGGCGGGCCGGATGCCCCGGTAGCGCTCGGCGATCAGATCTTCCCTCGAGAGCTGCTCCCCGGCGCCGTAGCCCCACTCCCGGCGAACGCGCTCGTGCAGGCACTCCGCGAAGGCCTCGGCCAGGCGATCCGCCAGGGCCTTCACCATGATCGCCTGGTAGTCGTCGTGGGCCTCTTCGAAGGCCTCGGCCAGGGCCTGGGCGCCGATGCCCGCCGTGCAGGCGAAGGCGCCCACGTGGTCCGGGGAGCCGGATCCGAGGGGAGCCACGAAGTCCGCCAGGGAGCGCTGTGTGCCGTCGGGCTGGGGGGCCTGCTGGCGCAGCATCGGGAAGCGAAGCCGCTCGCGCCGGCGCTCGGCATCCTCGAAGAGCACCAGGTCGTCGCCGTCGCTGGCGGCCGGCCAGAAGCCGTAGACGCCCCGCGCTTCGATGCTCTTCTCGGCCAGCATGCGGCGCAGCAGATCCTGGCCGTGCTCGTAGAGCTCCCGCGCCGCCTCGCCGCGGCTCGGGTGCTCGAGCACCCTGGGGTACTTGCCCTTGATGCCCCAGGTGGTGAAGAAGAAGGTCCAGTCGATGTAGCCGGCGATCGTCTCCAGGGAGAGGTCGTCGACCACGCGCCGGCCGAGGAAGTCGGGCTGCGGCTGCTCTTCCGGGGGAAAGTCGAGGCGCAGGCGCCTGGCTCGGGCCTCCTCGTAGGAGAGCAGGGGCCGCTCGCGCCGCTCCCCGTAGACGAAGCGCAGTCGCTCCTGGGCGGCCCGGTTGTCCTCGTCGAAGCGCTTGCGGCGTTCCCGATCGAGCAGGTTCGAGACCACGCCGACGGCGCGCGAGGCATCGTGGACGTGGACGGTGCTCCCGCCGAACTGCGGCGCGATCTTGACGGCCGTGTGCTGCCGGCTGGTGGTCGCCCCTCCGATCAGCAGCGGCTTGTCGATGCCGCGACGCTCCATCTCCCTGGCGACCTGCACCATCTCGTCGAGGGAGGGCGTGATGAGTCCGGAGAGCCCGATGATGTCGCAGTCCTCGGCCTGGGCCGTCTCCAGGATGGTGTCGCTGGGCACCATCACCCCCAGGTCGACCACCTCGTAGCTGTTGCAGCCGAGCACGACCCCGACGATGTTCTTGCCGATGTCGTGGACGTCGCCCTTCACCGT
>CAZYOL010000008.1:159-43723 GCA_964649065.1 uncultured Spirochaetales bacterium | reverse complement strand
GGCGCCAGGACCACAACGGCTTCACCCACCAGGACCCGGGCTTCCTGGACGTGGTCGTGAACAAGAGTCCGACGGTCTGCCGCATCTACCTGCCGCCCGACGCCAACTGCCTGCTGGCCGTCGCCGATCACTGCCTGCGCAGCACCAACGACATCAACGTGATCGTCTCGGACAAGCAGAAGCACCTGCAGTACATGGATCTCGACGCCGCGATCCGCCACTGCACCAAGGGCATCGGGATCTGGGACTGGGCCAGCAACGACGCGGGCTCGGAGCCGGACGTGGTGCTGGCGAGCTGCGGCGACATTCCGACCAAGGAAGCGCTGGCCGCCGTGGTGCTGCTGCGGGAGAGCTTCCCGGATCTCAAGATCCGCTTCGTGAACGTGGTGGACCTCTACCGCATGACGCCGGAGAGCGAGCATCCCCACGGCCTCAGCGACCGCGACTTCGACAGCCTCTTCACCATGGACAAGCCCATCATCTTCAACTTCCACGGCTATCCCTGGCTGATCCACCGCCTGGCCTACCGCCGCACCAACCACCCGAACCTGCACGTGCGCGGCTACAAGGAGCGGGGCAACATCAACACGCCGCTCGAGCTGGCCATCGAGAACGAGGTCGACCGTTTCAGCATCGCCATCGACGTCATCGACCGGGTCCCGCGCCTCCAGGTGGCCGGAGCGCACGTGAAGGAGGAGCTGCGCGATCTCCAGATCGATTGCCAGCGCTACGCCTTCCAGTACGGCGTCGACCTGCCCGAGCAGGCCGACTGGCGCTGGCCCTACTGAGCCGGGCTAGCCCAGCAGCTTCGCGTAGCCGTCGAGCAGGCCCAGGACGACCGCGTCGGGCTTCGAGGGCGTCGGGAAGAGCACGCGGTGGATGCCGGCTTCCCGGCAGCGCTCCACCACCTCCGCGCTCGGCGGGCAGAAGTAGATCGAGACCTCGAAGCCCTCCGGATCGCGACCCGCGGCCCGGAGCTCTTCCCGGAGGCGCGGCAGCAGGCCCACCGGATCGTCGTCGCCCCCGCCCATCAGCGGCACCCAGCCGTCGCCGTAGCGCACGGCGCGGCGGATGGCGCGCAGGCCCGCGCCGCCGACGTGCACCGGGGGGTAGGGCTTCTGCAGCGGCTTCGGCCAGGCGAAGGCCGGCCCGAAGTCCACGTGCTCGCCGTGGTACTCGGCCCGCTCCTGCGTCCAGAGCTGCACCATGGCCTCGACGCGCTCGCGCATCACGGCGAAGCGCTTGCCGGCCGGCGTCCCGTGGTTCTCGATCTCCGGGACGTTCCAGCCGCCGCCCACGCCGAAGAGGAAGCGCCCGCCGGAGAAGCGGTCGAGGCTCGCCACCTGCTTGGCCGTCTGGAAGACGTCGCGCTGGGGCACCAGGCAGATGCCCGTGGCGAGCTTCAGGCGCTGCGTGACCGCCGCGGCCATGGCCAGCGACACGAAGGGATCCGCCACGGCGTAGTACTCGCGGGGCAGACCGGGCTGGCCGGCCTCCGGGGGGCCGGGCGTGTTCTCGCTGACCGGGATGTGCGAGTGCTCGGCCAGCCAGATCGACTCGAAGCCCCGCTCCTCGGCGGCGACCGCAAAGGCGTCCGGCCGCATGGAGTCGTCGGTCGGAAAGTAGGTGAGCCCGAAGTGCATGGGCGGACGCTAGCGCAGCCGGCTGCGGTCTCGGCCTCGCCCACCGAGCCCGGAGCGGCCCCAGGCCGCGCCCCGGCCTTCCCGGGAGGTGGCGGGTGGGCTTGCGTCAGCGGGCGGGGGCTGCGGGCACGGCCCGCGCCAGGCTCGGCCGAGGCAAGCGCAGCAGCTGCTGATCCGAGCGCTGCGAGCGGACCACGCTCCACGGCTGCGTGTAGACCACGTTCCCCGTGACGGAGGCGCCGCTCACGCGCAGCTCGGCCCCGGAGGAGAAGACGATCGGCCGTTGCGTGGGGTCCTCCGGCACCAGGATCGAGCCCCGCAGCTCGGCGGTGGAGTCCTCGGAGGGCATCGAGTCCTCCGGCATGCCGCCGGTCTCGACGCAGTCCAGGGGAATCCGGTAGTCGATCGCGTGTCCGCTGAAATCCTCGGCAGCGACCCGCCGCAGCACGGCCGTGGCCTCGCCGCCCAGCTCGAAGCTCTCGATGCCCTGCTCTCGCAGGAAGAGGCCGAGCAGGCCCGGGTCGAGCGGCCAGGGCTCGTCCATCGCGACGCCGCGGCGCGGCTGGAAGAGCCGGGCGGCCACGCTCTGCTCGAGCTGGCCTTCGAGCAGCTCCGCGACGACCTGCTCGATCTCGGGCGCGCGGTGCGAGCCGATCCGGATCTCCACCTCGCCCTGCTCGTCGCGGTAGACGTCGAAGGCCGTGCCCTCGCGAAACAGGGAGCCGGAGTCCCCGGGCCGCTCGAAGCGCAGCTCGACCTGCTCGTGGTGCTCCAGCACCGGCAGCCCGCCGCGCGTGTCGAGAACGATCACCCGGGCCCGGTACTCGAGCCGCACGTCGTCGCGGAAGTGACGGCCGAAGCGACCTCGCGAGCTCGCACGGGTGTTGCTGGAGCTGCGCAGCACGAGCTGGTAGGCGTCCCCCGCGCGATAGCTGGGCGCCAGCTGGAGCTCCTCCAGGGCGCGGGCGGACTCAGCTGCGGCGAGCATCCACAGGCAGGCAGACAGGATGGCGATGGCAGCTCTCATGCGGCCCTCCGGAGGCGCGGTCTGGAACCCTTCGGGGGGAAGGCGGCGGCGACGCGTCTCCGCTTGGCACCGGGCCCTGAGGAGGGTTCATCGGCTGCGGCGCGCGCCGCTTGAGCGCGCACTGGCGGCTGGGGTATGGTCGCGATGCGCATCGAGCCAAGGGGGGACTCGAGCCATCGCTCCGCTCGCTCGCTCCTGCAGGCTGATTGCCGTCGGGCTGCTGGTGCTGTCGCCCTCGCCGGCCCGCAGCGCAGATGAGCTCCAGCCGAGAGCGGATGCCGTCGCCTCCTTCACGCCGCTGGGCGATCTGCCCGGTGGTGCCTTCCACAGCGAGGCGACGGGAGTGAGCCGCGACGGATCGGCGGTCGCGGGCTCGTCGGTGATCGACGAGCTGGGCCGCAAGCAGGCCTTTCGCTTCAGCGTCGACTCGGGACTGGTCGGCCTGGGCGATCTTCCGGGGGGCGCGCGGCGCAGCTCGGCGACGCGCATCTCGCAGGACGGCAACGTCGTCATCGGTGCCAGCTCGTCGGGCTCGGGCAGCGAGGCCTTCCGCTGGATCCAGGGCGTGGGCATGCTCGGCCTGGGAGACCTGCCGGCCGGCATCTTCTCGAGCCGAGCGCTGGGCCTCTCCCGAGACGCCACCGTGATCGTCGGCGAGGGGCAGGCCATCGTCGGCACGCGGGCCTGGACCCGTGCGTGGCGCTGGACCTACGAGGGCGGCATGGTCGACCTGGGCGACCTGCCGGAGGGCATCCTCTCCAGCCTGGCCAGCGACGTCTCCGACGACGGCGAGATCGTCGTCGGCCAGGGCTCCTCGCGGAGCGGCTTCGAGGCCTTCCGCTGGACCGCGCAGGGCGGCATGCAGGGCCTCGGCGACCTGCGCGGCGGCGATTTCTGGAGCGCCGCCTGGGCCGTGAGTGGCGACGGGAAGGTCGTGGTGGGCCAGGGCACGACGGCGGCGGGGACCGAGGCCTTCCGCTGGACGCCGGAGCGCGGGCTGCGCGGCCTGGGCGACCTGCCGGGAGGCGCAGTCGCGAGCTGGGCGCTCGACGTCTCCGCCGACGGCAGCACCGTGGTCGGTGCGGGCAGCAGCGAGCGGGGAGAAGAGGCCATGCTCTGGAGCGCAGAGCAGGGCATGCGCAGCCTGGCGAAGCTGCTCGTCGAGACCCACGGCCTCGACCTGACGGGCTGGACGCTGCGCGTGGCGACGGCCGTGTCCGGCGACGGGCACGTGATCGTGGGAACCGGCATCAACCCCGAGGGCAGGACCGAGGCCTGGCGCGTGACGCTGCCCTAGCCGGGATCGAGGCCCAGGTGCCGGCGCAGCTCCGGGCTCTCCGCGAGCCCGGGGTCGAGGGAGACCGCCCGGCCGAGGTGCTCGCGGCCCGCGCGCGAATCGCTCCCCGTCTCGATCAGCAGCAGCCCGAGCCGCGCGTGGGCGCGGGCGTGGTGGGGTGCCCGCGCGACGGCGCGGCGCAGCGCGTCGATCGCCAGGTCGGTGTGCCCGCTCTGGTAGCCGAGCCGCCCGATCTCCAGCAGCAGGGGCAGGGGGTCCCGGGTCCGCGCGGCCCCGCTCTGCAGCCGCTCCAGGGCCTGCGCGTCGCGACCCAGCCGGCTCTCGAGCTCGGCCACGCGCAGGTAGAGGCGATAGTCCGCAGGAGCGAGCTCCTGGGCCTGCTCGTAGGCCCGCAGGGCCGACTCGAGCTCCCCCCGGCTCTGGAAGATCGCGGCCGAGAGCGCCAGCCCCGCCGGCGAGTGGGGATGGGTCCGCAGCAGCTCCTCCACGGTCCGGAGGGCGCCGGCCGGGTCGCCGAGGGCCAGGCGGGCCTGGGCCCAGTGGGCCAGGTGATCGCGGCGACCGGTCGCTCCGCTCTGGACGGCGCGCGCGTGCTGGCTCACGGCGGCCCAGTCGCCTTGCTCGACGGCACCGGAGAGTCGGGCCATGTGCCACTCGCTCCTCCACACCGCGCTGCGCCAGCTGGCCAGGCCGGCGCAGGCGATCAGCGCCAGGGCCACTGCGACCCAGCGCCAGCGTCCCGCGGCCAGGCCCTGCGACCCGCGGCCCAGCATGCCGGCGAAGATCGCGGCGAGCAGCGGCGGAACGGCATTGAAGGCCGGGAAGCTGAAGAGGGCGTTCACGGCCAGGCTGGCGAGCCCGACCCCGGCGGCCAGCGATGCCGCGTCGGGGCCTTCCCGCCGGCGCAGCAGCGGCGCCAGGTGTGGCCCCAGCAGCAGCGCGGCGAAGCCGAGCAGTGCCAGCAGGCCCAGCGCACCGAGCTCGAGGGCGATCTGCAGCCAGTCGTTGTGGACGTGGCGCTGCTCCAGGTTGAGGCGCAGGGGCAGGGCACCGCCGAGCTGGCGATTGGCCTCGGGAAGCAGGGCGCCGAAGCTCATCAGGCCGTGGCCGAGAAGCGGGCGCTCGCGCCAGAGGTGGAGCGCTGCGCGGTAGCTGGCGATGCGGTCGCGGGTGGTGCCGGCCGAACCGGGCGTCGAAGCCACACCGGGCGCGGCATCGGCGCTGCGAATCCCGGAGGCCACGCCCCCCACCTCTTCGCTCAGACCGCGCCAGAGCGCACCGGCTCCTCCGGATCCGCTGGCCAGCAGGGCGACCAGCAGCGCCAGCGCCGCGAGCGTCGACGGGACGCGCGCGCGCAGCAGGCCCAGCAAGCGACGCCGGCGAGAGGCCGCGAGCAGCAGCAGCGCCAGCGCCCCGAGCTGGACGAGCAGCAACACGTAGGCGGCCGAGGAGCCGAGCCTGGGAATCGCGGCCAGGCTGCAGGCCAGCGCCAGGGCCCAGGCCCAGGGCGCCCAGCCCGGCACGGCCAGCACCCAGGCGGCCGCCTGGGCGGGCAGGCAGGCCAGCAGCACCTGACCGGCCCAGTTGGGATTGCCGAAGAAGCCGCTCTCGGGGCTGGGGCCCGGCAGGGTCGCCAGCCAGCCGCCGTCCCGCAGCAGGCAGCCCAGGGCCGTGATCGCCCCGGCCGCAGCCAGCAGCGCCGGCCAGGGCGTCCGCCCGCGCGGGCCCTGCTGCGCCAGCCACAGGGCCACACAGCAGAGTGTCCAATGGAGCCAGACCTCCACGGCCTCGAAGCGATCGGCCGAGCGCAGCACGCCGAGCCCCGCCACGCCCCAGAAGAGCGCGAGGGCGGCCAGGGCGGGCTGGAGCCTCGGCCCGCGGCCGACTGCCAGGCCCAGTGCCGCGCTCAGCGCAACACCGAGCTGGATCAGCGTGCGCTTGGGAAGGTCCGCGTAGCTGGCGATGTCCCAGGAGAGGGCCGGAATCGCCAACAGCAGCGTGGCCGCGAGCAGCCCCGGCGCCAGGCGCTCCGGCGCGGCTAGTTGCAACTGGATCCGACGACCAGATCCGAGAGCAGCGTGTCCAGGGTCAGGCGACCCGAGCTCACGGCGGAGAGCTCGAACCAGTTGCCCTCGGTGAGGGAGACCAGGGAGCTCTGCTCGCCGTAGTCGGAGGACAGGCCCTGGCCGTTCTTGCTGGCGTGCACCGCGAAGAGGCGCATCTCGCGGCTCGCGAGCGTGGTGGCCACCTCGCTGTAGGTGTGCAGGGCCGGCGTGCCGTCACTGAAGACGGCGGGCGCCTCGAGGAAGGTGTCGTCGGTCATGAGCAGCAGGTAGCGACGGGCCCCCTCCCGGAAGTCGAAGGAGGTGGCGGAGCGGTGGAGCGCGTCGAGCATGTTCTCCTGCAGATCGAAGTTGAGGAGCTGGCGCGGGAGCTGTGGGTTCGGGATCCACTGGCCCTCGACCAGCTGGGAGTCGAGCTCGCGGAAGAACTCCTCCCGTTCGAGGAAGGCTCCCTGGCGGTGCACGAGCACGTCGTTCTCGAAGGTGGTCAGGCCGAAGCGCGCGTCGACGCCCTGGGCCTCGACGAAGTCGAAGATGCTCGCGATCGCCTTGCGCAGACTGGTCATCTCGTACATGGTCGTCGAGATGTCCAGCACGAAGACGAGGTCCAGGGGCTGCACCTCGGCCATGTCGATCTGGTCGAGGACGGGCTCCTCGGCCACCGCCTGGACCTGCAGCGGATAGCGGGCGACGCCGCCCTCGGCGGTGGTGAAGCGCACGATCCCCGACCAGTCTCCCGAGGTCCCCGGCACGAAGCGCAGCTCCAGAGTGGACTCCCCGCCGGCCGGGAGTGCCATCGGCAGCGTCCCGGAGACCCGCAGCGAGCCATTGGGCGCCGTGACGCTGGCCACCACGATCCCCGCCTCGCTGGCGACGTTCTGGAGCGTCAGGGCCACGCTGCCCTCACAGCCCACCGGCGTGTCCTCGAAGAGCACCGGGTTCGGCGTGATGCGCAGGCTGCCGCTGTAGCCGCCGGGCGCCTGGGGGGTCGTGTCCACGGGCCCGGTGGCACAGCCCGCGAGGGCCAGGCCGGCGAGCAGGAGAAGGCGGTGCCGCACGCGAGGCCTACGGGGTCGCGAGGGAGGAGCCCGCCACCGATGGGCTGGCGCCTTCCGGGAAGGCCTGGTCGATGGCCTCGGTCAGGGCCGGCAGCACCTCCTGGCTCCACTCGGCCTGGTAGATCACCCGGCCTTCCTTGGTCTGGAGCTGCACCACCGGTCGCTCGGGACTGCTGGCCAGGCGGCTCTCGGTGTAGGGGCCCGTCAGGTGGGCGAGCACGAAGGGCACGGGCCACTCCGCCTTGCGCAGCAGGCTTCGCACCTGCTCGTCCGTGTGACGGCCCTGCGGGAACAGCACGGTCAACACCTGGTCGCGTCCGCGCAGCGGCTCGAGAGAGGCTGCCAGCGTGCCGAAATCGAAGGCGCTCGGGTCCGCGAAGACGGCCAGGAAGCCCTCCTGGGCGGCGACCTCGTCGAACTCGATCGAGCGCAGCACCTCGTCGTCGGAGACGAGCATCCGCGCCCCGATCGCCAGCACGAAGTTGGACGCGTCCTTCTCGTCGTCTCCCATGCGGATGCGATTCGCGCGCTCGACCAGATCCGTGTCGGCGACGGGGACCGTCACCAGGCCCTCGCGCCCGAAGTCGATGCGGGCCGTGCCGGCAGGCTCCACACGGATCAGCACGCCCAGCACGTCGGAATCGATCTCGCGGCTTGCGCCCTCCGGCTTGGCGGCGCGCTTGAGGCGCACGCGGTACGGCCAGAAGACCTCGCTCTCCATCAGGTTGTCCAGCGTCACCTCGGGGGCCGCGGGATCGGCGATGTCGTGCTCGGGAATCTGCTGGATCAGATTGCCCTTCGAGGGCTGGGCGAGCCCGGGCGGAGCAGCGAGGGTCGTGGCCAGGGCCAGGGCGAAGGCAGTCGGCAGGGCGCGCAGGAGGATCATGTCGGGGGGGCTCCTCGGGTGGCTTCCCGGTTGCGAGAGGCGCGTATTCTATCAAGGAAGGACCGGCCGGACGTACGGATCGGACGCCGAGAGCGACGTCCCTCTCTGTGACGATTCGGCGACGAAAGCTTGTCGGGAGCGTTCGTGAGCACTCCGCGCACCGACGGTCGCGCGCCGGGCGTTACGCTTCGCATCCGGATGCTGCTGCGCTGGCTCTTCGCCGTACTCGCCTTCGCCTGCTTCCAACAGCTCGCGCGAGGCGAGCCCGGGGCTCCGGGCGCCTCCGGAGCGCCCGGAGCCGTCTCGGCCGGAGGCCCGGCTCGGGCGCCGGCGCCGGCGGCCCAGCTCGAGCACCGGGCGGCCCGCCTGCTGCCGCCGGGCGTCCGCAGCAGCCGCCGGGCCGGCGGGCTCGGCTGGACCGCGCCGGGCAGCTCCGGCAGCGGCGTGGACCGAAGGGTGGAGCTGGTCCGCGCGGCCGACTCCGAGGAGCGGCTCGAGGTTCAGTACACCATCGACCCGCAGCTCGACGCGCAGGTGCGCGCCCTCCTCGAGACGAGTGGCGTGGAGCTCGGTCACGTCGTCCTGATGGACCCGCACTCTGGAGAGATCTTCTCCTACGTCTCGACGGAGCCCGCGCTCTTCCCGGCGCTGCGCGCCTACCCGACGGCCTCCTTGATGAAGGTCGTGACGGCGGCCGCGGTGCTGCGCAACGCGCCCGAGGCCGCGCTGCGCGACTGCCGCTACCTGGGCAGCCCCTATGCGGAGCTCGACCCGGCGGACCTGCGGGCCCCGGTGCGCGGCGGCTGGGTCGACCCCTTCTCGCGGGCGCTCGCCATCTCGAACAATCCCTGCTTCGCGCGCCTCGCCGTGCTCGACGTGGGCGCCGAAGCCCTGATCGACGAGATGCAGCGCCTGGGCCTGCTGGAGTCACCAGCGGTCCTCCACGAGCCGGGCCGGGTCGATCCCATCGAGGACGAGCTGGACCTGGCCAATCTGGGATCCGGGCTGGCGGGCTCGGCCGTGACGGCGCTGGCCGCGGCGCGCATGTCCGCCGTGCTGGCCGACGGGCAGCTGGTCCGGCCCCACTGGATCGCGGGCGTGCGGGACGGGCGGGGCGAGCTGCGCTGGCGGCCGCCGACGCGCGCGCGGCGCGCCTGGTCTCCGGCCCTGGCCGACCAGCTCCGCGAGCTCATGGTGGGCACGACGACCCACGGCACCGCCCGTCACGCCTTCCTCGACGAGGCCGGCGAGCCCCGCCTCGGTCCGGTGCGCGTCTCGGGCAAGACGGGAACGCTGAGCGGCAGCGATCCCGACGGCCGCTACCACTGGTTCGTCGGCGTCGCGCCGGCGGAGGCGCCCACGCTCAGCCTGGCCACGCTGGTCGTGAGCCGGCCGGGCGAGGAGACCGGCGCCGTCGACGTGGCCGTCGGGGTTCTCGACAGCATCTTCTGTCACCACGGCCGCTGCCGGGCGAGCGAGGGGCGTCGGCTCCGAGAACGCGCGGCGGCCCGCCGAGCCGCCTGGGAGGCCGAGGGGCGCACGGCGCAGGAGGAGCTGCGCGAGGCCGGCGAGCTCGACGCCACGCCCCGCCTGGCCGGAATCTACGGGATCGACCTCCCCCCTCGCCTGCTGCGCAGGCATCCGGGGGGACGCGTCGTCGTCGAGGTGGAGCTGGGGCCGGACGGTCGCGTGCTGGATGCGCGCGTCGAAGAGTCGCAGCTGCCGGAGCTCGAGGAGCTCCTGCTCGATCAGGTGCGGGAGTGGCGCTTCACGCCGCCCACCCAGAACGGCCGACCGGTGCGCGCCCGCGCCCGCCTGCCGATCCGGATCGACTGAGCGGGGCGGAAGCCCCTGGCGGCGCTAGGCCGTGCGGCGGCGGGTGGCGCGCAGGGCCGCGAGGCCGGCCAGCAGCAGCAGGGCAGTGCCCGGCTCCGGCACCTTCGACACGTTCGCCTCGATGGCGACGTTGTCGATGGTGATGAAGTCGAGCATCGAGAGGCGCACGAAGATCTCGCTGGCCCCGTCGAGGGAGGCGGGCAGGTCCACCTCGAAGGCGCTCGTCTCGATCATGTCGAGCATGCAGTCGCCGGGAGAGGAGTTGCAGTTGTTGACGGCCTGGAAGTTGCTGCCGTCGGTCGAGACCTCGACGTCCAGGGCCAGAGTGGGACCGGTGGTGCCCGTGGTGCCGCCGAAGCTCAGCACCCAGTCGTCGCCCAGGTACAGGGAGCCGAGGTCGGCCTCGAAGACGATCTGCAGCGCGTCGAAGCCCGCAAAGGACAGCAGGCTGCTGTTGGCCTGGCCGTCCAGCGACACGTTCTCGAAGGTGAAAGACGAGACGAAGGTCCGGTCGATGTTGCCCTGGAGCTGGCCGGAGGTCGGGAGCACCTCGGGGAAGCCCACCATGGTGGCGGCCTCCGAGCCGTTGCTGCCGTCGTAATAGAGCGTGCCGAAGGCCGCTGCACCGGCGCCGGCCCCCACCGGGTCGCGATCCGAGAAGTTGGCCGGCAGAGTGAACTGGGGCGGGTCGGTGAGCTGGGTGCCGGTGATCAGCGTGCTGGGGCCGAGGTACTGGGAGAAGTTCCAGCCCGCCACCAGCTGGGGTCCTCCGGTCGTGGTGGCCCGGGCCGAGCCCGTCAGCAGGAGCGCCAGAGTCAGGGAGAAGATCGTGCGCAGCAGAGCTTTCGACATCATGCCTGGAGGTGGCGAGTCGGGGCCCGTTGTGGCATGCCCCCCGCGGGGCCAAGGCTCTGATTCGCAAAGGTGTTTCACTGCCGAGGATTCGCTGTCCAGAGTGGGGTCCCGAGAGCTCGCCTGGGGCATATTCGCAGCCCGTCGGAGACGACGTCCGGCCTGCGCAGAGAGGAGATCCGCAGCTCATGATCGCATTCAAGGACTTCGTTCCGAAGCGGCTCAGCCCGGCGGGCTTCACCGGCGAGCCGGTCTTCGAGACCTTCCAGGACATGGTGAAGGCCTGCAACACCTGGATCCGGGACGAGAAGGTCGAGGTGCTGAACGTGGAGACCGTCGTCCTGCCCAACGTGCATGCGCCCTTCGAGGAGGGCTCCGAGGACGTGAACATCCGCCAGGACGACGACTACGTGACGCCCTGGAACCAGTTCCTGCGGGTCTGGTTCCGCCAGGGTTGACGCTCCGTCGAAGGCCAGGTGACGCGAAGGCGTAGCCTCTCCTCCGAACCGCCATCGAAGCTCAATCGTCTCGTGCGAACAGCGCCGACCGGGCTCCCAGCTCGGTCTCCAGGAAGCCGTCCAGGCCAGCCGCCAAGGCCGCCCGGCCCTGCTCGACGCTCTCGGGTGGACTGCCGAGCAGCAGCCCGGCCAGCCCGGCGATGGGGAGCACCAGGCTCTCCGCCTCGGCGTGGATCGCGATCGCCGGAGCGCCGTCGTGCACGACCTCGGCGAGCTCGATCGAGCGCCCCTCGCGCTGCCGGAGCTCCAGGAGGGCGTGCACCAGCAGCTCGGAGAGAGAGCTCTCCAGCAGGCCTCGGTCGCCGATGGAGATGGCCAGGATCGGGACGGTCGAGGCGTGCCCGTAGGCGAAGGGGTCGACGCGCTGGAAGCTGCGAAGGCGCTCCAGCGCCTCGGCGGGCCTTCCCCGGTGCAGGAGCGCCAGGCCGTAGAGGGCGTCGGCGTCCCGGTAGTGGGGGACCCGCGCGCTGAGCTCCCGGTAGTGCCGCCCGGCGGCTTCCACGTCGCCGTCTCGCAGGGCCCGCTCGAGCAGCCGGTAGCGCGCCTCGGGGTGCCCGCCCTGCCAGGCGAGGGCCCGCTCCGGCTCGGCGCGCGCGACGTGGCGATCGGCCAGCGCCGAGGGCAGCGCCAGAGCCGCCGCTGCGAGCGCCACGACCGCCAGGGCCCCGTGAACGACCGGGCCCGGCAGCTCTCGCAGGGGCACGGGACGCCGGCTCCAGGCCACCCCCAGCAGGGCAGCGGCCAGCAGCCCGGCGAGCGCGCCTGGCGCCCCCAGCCCCGAAGCCACGAGTGCTGCCCACACGGCGAGCGACGCCAGCAGCAGCGCGTCCA
This sequence comes from uncultured Spirochaetales bacterium, assembly GCA_964649065.1. Taxonomy (GTDB): domain Bacteria; phylum Myxococcota_A; class UBA9160; order UBA9160; family SMWR01; genus CAZYOL01. The sequence goes on along the minus strand of CAZYOL010000008.1, from coordinate 31,712 downwards.
GGCGCCGCTCGCGAGGCCGTGTCGCCGGATCGCGGCGGGCGGCCAGGAGCCCGATCGCCGTCCAGCCGAGCAGCGCCGCTGCCCCCGCCAGCACCGGGAGCCCGGCCGCGTGCCACAGATCGAGCGCGGGGATCCCCGAGGAGGCCGCCGGCTCCCGGCGCAGCACCAGGCCGTGATCGGCGGGGTTCACCGAGGGGAGCCGCACCGCGAAGCCCCCGAGCCCCTGCCCGAGGAAGAAGGCCCGGGGGCTCTCGGTGATCTGGTCCAGGGCCGCGCGCCGGCGCAGCGGGCGCTGGGGATCTTCCGGCTGCAGGAGCGCCGAGCCCAGCGAGAGCCCCAGCAGCAGCAGCGCGGCCAGGCCGCCGACCCGCGAGGTCCACGGCTCGCGCAGCGTTCCGGCCAGCCAGGCCGCGATCAGCAGGGCCAGGGCCCAGGCCAGAGGAGCCCGTCCCAGCTCGCCTCCGACACCCATCAGTGTCGATCCGGCGAGGACCCCGACGAGCCCTGCGGCCAGCGCCTGGCGCGCGTCGAGGACCGGGCGCGTCGGCCCCCGGAGTGCGGCCGCGAGGCCGACCACGGCGAGCAGCAGCAGCGCGGCGAGCTGCAGCACGTGCGCTAGCCGCCGGCCGCGAGGAAGCGCTGCGCATCCCCGGCCCGCGCGAAGTCCGGATCGGCCCGCAGCGCCCGTTCGAAGGCCTGGCGGGCCTCGTCGGCGCGTCCGCTCGGCAGCCTGCCCTGGCCCTGCGCGTTGTGGGCGCGGGCTATCTCCTCGGCGCGACCGCGGGCGCGGGCTTGCTCCTGCGCCCGCTCGCCCGCCCGGCGCGCCTCCTCGCTGCGACCCGCCAGCAGCAGGGCGTCCGCCAGGGTCTGGTGGGCGGCGGGGTCGCCGGGGCGCAGGGCCGCCGCCTGGCTCGCGCCCTCGACCGCACGGGCCGGAAGGGCCGGGTCGCGGCGCCGCAGGCCGTCGGCGCTGCGCGCGCGCTCGAGATGGGCGGAGGCCAGGCTGAGCCGCATCCAGCCGTCGTCGGGCAGGCCGCGTGCCGCGGCGGCTTCCAGGGCATGGGCGTAGAGCCGGGCGTTGTCCGACCAGAGCCGCACGGTCGCGATGGTGAGCGCCCCGTAGCCCAGCAGCAGCCCGACGAGCGTGCCGAGCGCGACGGCCCGCGGCAGCCGGGGCGCGCCGCGCAGCCGCTCCCAGAGCGGGAAGACCACGGCGATCGCGAGGCCGACGCTGGGGATGTAGGTGTAGCGGTCGGCCATGGCCTGGTTGCCGACCTGCACCAGGCCCAGCACCGGCGCCAGCGCGATGCCGTACCAGAGCCAGCCGGCCAGCAGGGCCGGCGCCCGCCGCCGGAGCGCCAGCGCAGCCGCGCTGATCGCCCCCAGGGCCAGCAGCGAGAGCAGCGCCGGCCCCCACTCGGCGAGAGTGTCGAGGTGATCCGGCGTCGGATAGCGATGCGGGTAGTGCAGAGCCAGCCGCGTGGGCAGCAGCCACATGCCCAGGTAGGCGGTGAGGCTCTCCAGTGCGTTCGCGAGCCGCTGCGCCAGGCCGTAGCTCTCGAGGGCTCGCACCGCCTCGCCCCGCGCCTGGGCGATCAGCGTCAGCACGGCGACCCCCGCCGAGAGGGCCAGCAGCGGGAGCTTCTCCACGCAGAGCTGCCGCAGCGTGCGGGCCCCCTCGCCGCGCCAGCGCTGCAGCGGCCAGAAGTCCAGCACCCCGAGGACGACCGGCAGGGTCACCGCCGTACCCTTGGCCAGCAGCCCCAGCGCGAAGGCGCCGAGCAGGACCGCGTAGCGCGCGGCGCCGGGGCGCCGGGCGTAGAGGGCGTAGGCGACCAGGGTCGCCATCCAGAGCGCCGCGGAGAGCACGTCCTTGCGCTCGGCGACCCAGACCACCGACTCCGCGCGCAGGGGGTGGATCCCGAAGAGCGCCGCCACACAGGCGCTGGGCCAGAGCTGCCCGGTCATGAGCCGCAGGGCGACGAAGAGCAGCAGCGTGGCCAGGCCGTGGTAGGCGACGTTCACGGCCTTGAGGCCGCCCACCTCGGGACCGAGCCACTCGACGTCGAGCATCAGGCTCAGCCAGGTGAGCGGGAACCAGTTGGCCGCGTAGCCGTGCAGGCCGAAGGCCCAGGCGATCCCCTCGGCGGAGAGCCCGTCGGGAACGTAGGGGTGGCTGGTCACGTACTCGTCGTCGTCCACCAGGTTGAGCTGGCGGTGGAGGGTCGCATTCGCGAAGAAGGCACAGGTGAGAGCGGCCAGCGCCAGGGCCAGCGCCACGCTGCGCCAGTCCACGGAGCGCTCGGGCTCGCTCCGCGGCAGGGCTGCGGCGCGCCGGCGGGCCATGACCTAGCGGAGATAGCCCAGCGACTCGAGGCGTTCGATCAGCGCCGGGTCGGCCCGGTGGCTCAGCTCGGGGGAGACGGAGCGGCCCTGGCCGGGATGGCGCTCGGAGAGCATCTCGAGCAGCAGCCGGGCCACCTGGGGCCGCTCGGCCGCCAGGTTGTGGCGCTCGCCCGGATCGGCCGACAGATCGTAGAGCTGCTGCTCCGGGGGCGGGGGGACCAGGGCCGGCGCCTCCCCGGCCTCCGGGCCGACGCGCTGGATCAGCTTGTAGCCCTGGGCGCGCAGCCCGACGCGCAGCGGGCCGGCCTTCACCTGGCCGAGGATCACCGGGCGCCCCTCGCGCTCGCCGCCCTCGAGGAGCGGCAGCAGCGAGCGCCCGTCGTAGGCGGCAGGGTCCAGCGCCACGCCGAGCAGCTCGGCCACCGTCGGCAGCACGTCGAGGGTTCGCACCTGCTGGGAGACGACGGCGGCGGCGGCGGGCCGCGTGGGATCGAAGAGGAGCAGCGGCACCCGCATCAGGTCGTCGCGCAGCGAGTGGCCGTGGTCGAAGACGTTGCGGGGATAGGCCAGGTCGAGCTGCTCGCCGTGGTCGCTGGTCACGATCACGGCCACCTCGTCGGCCAGGCCGAGGCGCTCCAGCTCGTCGAGGAAACGCCCCAGCCGCCGGTCGCTGGCGGCGACGTCGCCGTCGTACAGGGCCCGTACGTACTCGATCTCGCCATCGCTCAGCTCGAGCCGGCCCTCGGCGAGGGCCGCCACGTGGTGCACGGTGAAGGGCCCCTCCAGGCGACCCGGGTCGAGGCCCGCGGCCAGCTCGCGGTGGGTGTAGGGAGCGTGGGGCTCGTAGCTGTGGAGGAAGAGGAAGAAGCGCTCCGTCCCTCGCCGGGCCAGCCAGCGCTCCGCCCGCGAGAAGGTGCGCTCGATGCCTCCGCCTTCACCGCCCTCCGGGCTCGCCTCCGCCGCGGCCCCCGCTCCCGCCGCGCGCAGCTGCACCGCGCCGACCTCCTCGTGCCACTCGTCGAAGCCGAGGCCGAGGCCGTAGCTCTCGGAGACGAAGGCCCCCTCGGTGAAGGCCGCGGTGCGCACTCCGGCGGCGCGCAGCTCCTCCACCAGCGACTGGCGCAGCTCGCCGTCGTAGACCCGCTCCGCGTAGCTTCCCGCCAGCAGCGAGGCCACGCTGGGCAGCGTCCAGGGCGCCGTGGCCACGGCCTGCTCGAAGCGCACCCCGCGCCCGGCCAGGCGGTCGAGATGCGGCGAGGTCGGGCGCCCGTAGCCGTAGCAGCCCAGGCGATCGGCCCGCAGCGTGTCGAGCACGATCAGCACCACCCCGCGGAGCGCGGGCTCGGGCTCGGGCTCGGTGCAGCCCGCGGCGCCCACCAGCAGCGCCGCCCCGCCCAGGGCCGCGGCCCACCGGCGCAGGAGCTCGGCCACGCGGCTCAGAAGGCGTAGGTCAGCGAGAGGTTGAAGTCCCGGCCGACCCGGAAGCGCCGCTCGAAGATCTTCTCCGCCGTCTGGGCGGCGTCGTAGATGATGCCGCGCGGGCTGTCGGTGAGGTTCTTGGCCGTGAACTTCACCGTGAAGCTGCCGAACTCGTCCGAGATCGGCACCCCCAGCACGGACATCAGGCTGTTCAGGTTCTGGCTCACGATCAGGTCGAGCTGGTCGAAGCTGTCGATGTAGCGGTCCAGCGTGAATGCGATGGGCAGCGCTCCCGGCGCGAGGGTCGCCGTCCCCGCCGCGTCGAGGACGTCGCTGATGGCGAAATAGGCCAACGTCACCTTGGTGCCCCAGTCCGGGTGGTCGAAGCTGAAATCGGCATTGCCGATCCACTGGGGCTGGCCGAAGAGGCGTCGCGTGGCGTCGATGCAGTTCCGGGCGGGATCGCTCGGGCAGGGCTCCCCGAAGGCCCCGCCGGGACCGGCATCGAACCAGGACGCCGAGCGGTCTCGTTCGGCCTCCGTGCGCCCCACCGTGGCATCCACCCAGGTGAAGTTTCCGCCGAACGAGAAGTACTCCGCGAAGGCGGAGGCGGCCGGACCCAGGAAGTCCATGAAATCGAAGGCCTTGCGTGCCTCGAGCTCGATGCCCCACAGGTTCGCGGTCGAGGGATTGTTGAAGAAGGTTCGGAAGGTCCCGCCGCCTCCGGAGGCGAACACGGGATCGCGCAGCAGGATGCTCTCGATCGGGTTCTCGATGATCTTGTAGAAGAAGGAGAAGGCCACCAGATCTGCGAATTCCCCGAAGACGTACTCGGCCCGGATGTCGTAGCTGTCCACGTCGGAGAGCTGGAGCTGGGGGTTGCCGACGGTGGCCTCGGTGGTGCCTGGCTCCACGGAGAGGTAGTAGCCGAGCTCCCGGAACGAGGGCCGTGCCACCGTCTGCGAGAAGGCCCAGCGAAGATTGAGGCCCTCCAGCGGTCTCCAGGCCAGGCCGACCGAGGGCAAGACCCGCAGCTCGTCGATCTCGCCGTTCAGGAGGTCGTTCTGCCGGGGCAACGAGTTCTCGATGTCGAACCGCCGCAGATTGCCCGGCGTCGAGGGGATCGTCCCGTTGTCCAGGGCCTCCCGAAACTGGTCCACGGTCTCCTGGGTCGTGATGTTCACGCAACGGCGATCGGGATCGCTGAAGCACTCGGACTCGATCGGAACCAGGCCGAGGATCTGGTCGTTGAAGACGGCGTCCGGATCCTCCTCGCTGGGGTCCACCTCGTCGTCCAAGCGATCGAGAGCGTAGTAGCGCGAGGGGAAGATGCCCTCGAAATCGAGCTGCTCGCCGCCGACGTTCCTGGGAAAGAAGTTCCCGCCGCTGAGGGCCACGTTCTCGGACGTGATCAGGATCTTCTCCACGCGAAGTCCGCCGACGACGTCCAGGTCGCCCCAGAGGGTCGCCTTCGAGCCGAAGTGAAAGGCACCGACCTCCCGCGTCGAGTCGTTGAAGTTCGTCCGGTTGAAGCTGAAGAAGCCCTCCTCATCCCGGACCACGGCGCCTCCGTTGGTCCGTCCGCGCACGAAGAGGCGCTCCACCAGGCTCTCCTCGGTGTTGGCGACGCAGCCGAAGCCCGCGCCACCCTGGTCGCAGTTCCCACCGGATCCGCTGAAGCGCCCCCCGGTGTCGTTGTCGTAGAAGCGCGCGATCACGGCCCGTTTGGCGCTCTCGTACCAGCCTCCCATCTTGAACTCGAGCCCCATCGTCTCCGAGACCGACGTGTCGTAGCTCAGATCGACACGGGCGAAGACCTGACTCTCGTCGATCTCGTTGGAGCTGAAGCCAAGATCGGCGTTGCTGTTGACGAAGCCGCACTCCACGTCCCGGCGCCGTTCCCCGGTCGGATTCTCGACCAGGCGATCCTGGACCTCGAGCAGACACTCCTCTTCGAGCGCCGGATCCAATACGAAGGGGTTCGAGAAGCGGACGCAGTCGCCGGTCGCCGGATCCCGCTCCAGACAGCTGACATTCGCGAGGTCCGCGTCGACCTTTGCCTCGGCGTCGGCCTGGTTCTCGAAGAGCCGGTGAAAGAAATAGGGCATGGCGAGCGCAGTCTCGTCCTGCGCGGTCTCGGCGTGGTTGGCCGACCAGCTCACTTCGAAGCCGTCCAGCGCATCGAAGCGATGGGAGCCGTTGCCCTGGGCGACCAGCAGATCGCGATTCCGCTCGAAGGATTCGCTCTCGAAGCGGTAATCGTAGTAGAAGGGACCGAGCAGGAGGAATGCGGCCTGCCGACCGTCGAAGCTGTCGGCGAAGTCGCCCGAAGGCAGGAAGTCGGAGGCCGGCACGGCGAACTGGGTGAAGGTCGACTGGTTGTCCGGCAGGAACCCCCCGCCTCCGCCGGAGGCCGGGGCGGTCAGGCTGTAGTCGAAGTTCGGGAGGTAGCCGTTCTCGAAGGTCTGGAGGATCTGCTCCTCGACGCGCGTGTAGAAGACCGAGCCGTCGAGCCGGTGGTTTCCCTCGGTGTCGAGGTCGAAGCCGAAGCCCGCGTAGCCGGTGAGCTGCTCCTCCGCGATGCTGGTGGTCAGCTCGAAGAGGCCGTCCGAGAGGAAGAGCTGACCGGAGGAGAGGTCGCCCCCGGCGGCCGAGGCGGCGGGGCGTGGCTGGCGGGTCTCCTGGAAGCCGACAGCGGTCGAGAAGTCCGTCTCCAGGTTGAAGACGCCCTTGAAGCGGAACTCTCGATCGAAGAGCTCGAAGCGGCCGCCGGTGGCGGCACCGTACTCACTGCCGATCGGGCGGTCCCCTCCGGGCTCCGCGCTCTCGATGCCCAGCGGGCTGCCGAGGATCGAGGCCAGCTCCTCCGGGGTGTCCGCCCCGACGCTGTCGGCCAGGAGCGACTCCGGGGTGGAGGACAGGAAGCGCTCCCCGGCGTTGTCGTTCCACTCCCCAGAGGCCTTGACGGTGAAGAAGAACTCCTCCGGGTAGTCGTGGGTGATGATGTCGATCGAGCCCCCCGAGGAGTTGCTGGGCAGGTCCGACACGAAGGTCTTGGAGACCGCCAGGTTGCTCACGATCTCCGAGGGGAAGAGGTCGAGCTGCACCGACTGGCGGTCCGGATCCGGGCTGGGGACGGGCGCGCCGTTGTAGGTGGTGCTGCTGTAGCGGTCCTCCAGGCCGCGAATGATGGCGAACTGGCCCTCGATGACGTTCACGCCGGCCACCCGCTTGAGGGCGTCGGCCACGTCGCTGGCGGCGAACTTGGAGAAGTCCTCGGCGGTGAAGACGTTCAGCAGCTGGTCGCTCTCGAGGCGTAGCTCGAGGGCCGCCATCATCTCGTTCACCGTCGAGGCCTCGACCACGAACTCGTCGAGCTCCAGCACCTCGCCGCCGCCCTCGGCCGCAATGCGCTGCAGCGGGAAGTCCGCCCGGTTGTCCTGGCCCTCCAGCACCTCGAAGCCGGTCATGGTGGAGGCGCGGTAGCCGCTGCGCACGAAGGTCAGGTTGTAGGCGCCGGCGGGGATCGAGGGAAACTCGTAGATGCCGTCCGGGCCGGTGACCTGCACCTCCTGGGGGGGTGCACTGCCGTCGGCCGGGGGCGGCCAGACGATGATCACCGTGACCCCGGGAATCGGGGCGCCGGTCTCCGGGTCGATCACCGTGCCGATCACCGAGCCGGCGCCGGGCGCGGGCCCGGCGGTCTGGGCCTCGGCCGTACCGAGGCCTCCGAAGATGTCCTCCAGCTCCTGCTGGGCGCGGGCGGCGCCCGGCACCGCCAGCGCCGCCAGCGCCGCCAGCGCCGCCAGCGCCAGCAGCAGGGCGCCGGCGACCGCCCACAGGCTCCCGGCGGGCCCGGCCGACAGGCGTCCGCAGACCGGACGGAGGGTTTCCGGCTTCATCGTGTGCCTCGATCGCCCTGGCCCGGGGTCGAGGCGTACTCTACGAGCAGACGTGAGACCTTGGTAGAAGGAACCGTGAGGAAACTGCGGCATTCTCGTGAAGGGCCAGCCTCGGCACGCCGCGCGCCGGCCGCGCCTGTCCTGGCTTGCCGCACACCCGAGGACACGACCCGGGCCTCAGATCGCCTGCTCGACCCGCTCCAGGAAGCGCTCCACCCGGGGCTCGCGGCGGATCTGTAGCGCCCGTCGCAGCAGGGTCGCCGCCTCGTCGTACTTCCGCTCCGAGACCTCCAGCTGCGCGTGGGCGAGCAGCGCGGCGTACTCGGTGGCTTCCAGGTTCTCGGCCCGCTCGATCAGCAGACGGGCGCGCTCGACGCGGCCCTGGCCCTTGTAGTAGTCCGCCAGCTCGAGCAGCGCCTCGCCGCGGGTGCCGTCGCGCTCGACGATCGACTCGAGCAGCTCGGCGGCCTCCTTGTCGCGACCCTGGGCGCGGGCCACCTTGGCCTCCTGGGTCAGCACGCGCAGCTGCTCGGCCTGGGAGAGGCCCTCCCAGTAGCGCTTGCGGATCGCGTCGAGCACCTCCTGCGCCCGATCGTGGCTGCCGGTGCGCACCAGCAGCTGGGCGGCCCGATAGGCGACGGAGAACTGCCTGCCCTCCCTGTCGCCCTCGATGACGTCCAGATAGGCGCTGGCGGCGAAGTCGGGCATGCCCGCGTTCATGTAGATGTCGCCCAGCAGCACCAGGCTGCTGCTCTGGGCCTTCTCCATCAGCCGCACCGACTCCAGGTTGACCGCCGCCCGCAGGGGCTGGTCGAGACCCACATAGGCATTGGCCTGCAGCAGCCAGAGCGTCGCGTCCTCGGGATTCTCCTCGATCAGGGCGTCGAAGAGGGCCGCCGCCTCCTCGAACTTCTCCATCTCCAGCAGGCTGCGGGCCAGGCCGAGCTTCCAGTCCCGCGTCTCGGGCTGCTGCAGGATGGCGTTCCGGTAGGCGACCTCGGCGGCCAGCACGTTGCCGTTGGTGAGGTGCGCGTAGCCCAGCAGGCCGTAGTTGCGACCATCCCGGTCGCCCAGCTCGACGGCGCGGCTCAGGTGCTCGACGGCCTCCTCGAAGCTCTGGTTCTGGATCAGCAGCAGCCCCAGGTTCTTGTGGGCGCGGCGGAAGTCCGGGAACTTCTCGATGGCCTTCGAATAGTTGGCCTTGGCCGACTCGAGCTCGCCGTTCTGGAACTCCAGATTCGCCAGGATGAAGTCCAGGGCGGCGCTGCTGTCGGGCCCGACCCGCGCCTTCAGCACCGTGGCCGCGGCGCTGGGGTTGACCTGGAGCAGGTCGATCACCTCGCGCAGCGACTCCAGTTCCGTCGTGTTCACCTGCGGCTCGGCTCCGGAGAGGAAGCCGTAGCTCCCGAGGAAGCTCTTGCGCCACTCGGGGTCCTTGATCACCGAGGCGCCGGACCAGGGCTGGCTCTGGGCCCACGCCGCGGGCGCCAGGACGAGCAGCAGAAGGAGGGGGAGGAGGGGCTTCATGACCGGATCCTCTAGGGTCGTACGTTGATGGGAATCGGGAGTCGGGCCTTGGCCTTCACCGGGTTGCCCTGCTTGGTGGGCGGCGTGAAGCGCCACTTCGCGACCTCGCCGAGCACGAAGTCGTCGAAGGCCGGAAGGTTCGAGCTGTCGAGCTGGACGTCGAGCACCCGGCCGCTCTCGTCGAGGCGCACCAGCAGCACCAGCCGGCCGTTGGCCGGCTGGCGCAGCAGCCGGCGCGGGAAGTTGAAGCCGGAGACGCCGATCGGGCGCGGAATCTGGTCCAGGTCCGAGAAGTCGACGAAGTCCTCGGTGCCCAGATCCTTGGACGAAGTGCCGATGGAGGGCAGCGAGAAGTCCGCCGTGATCGCGCCGCCCGTGCCGGGATTCAGCGCGATGTCGAGCTGGTCCAGCGAGAGCTGCGGCGGCTCCTGCTCCAGCTCGGGCGGCGGCTCCTCCTCCTCCACCTCGGGCGGCTCCTCCTCCTCGATCTCCTCGATGTCCGGCGGGTTGAAGGCGATCACCGTCTCGTCGAGGTCCTTCTTGGGGGGCTGCACCTCTCCCAACATCTGGGCAAGCGCCATGATGACGAAGAGGAGCAGCGCGCACAGGCCGCCTGCGAGCAGGCTGCGCAGGGCCTCTCCGCGCGGAGCGGGAACGCGGAAGGTCTCCTGGGCCATGGCGGGGGCGATCCCCTCCTAGTCGTTCCGGGTGGAGAGGCTGATCTTCTTGGCGCCGGCGTTCTTGACTTCGCTCCAGACGTCGGAGAAGACGCCGTGGTCGGCGCGCGAGTCGGCCTGGATGATCACCGGGAGCTCGTCCTTGTTCAGGAGCTGCCGCACCCGGGCTCCCACGCCGGCCACGCCCAGCTCCTTGCCCCCGTAGACCACCTTGTTGTCCGCGGAGATGGCGATGATGATGCTGTTCTTCTCCAGCTCGGCGTCGACGTTCGCGTCGGGCTTGATGATCTCGACGCCGGGCTCCTCGACGAAGACCGTGGTCACGATGAAGAAAATCAGCAGGATGAAGATGCAGTCGATCATCGGCGACAGGTTGATCTCCGTCGCCTCCTCGCCCTCGCCGAGCCCCCTGCGCCGCGCCATGCCCTCCTCCGCCCGACCCTAGTTGACGGTGCTGAAGCTCAAGATCTCGGCGCCGCCCCGCTTGGCTGCGTCCCAGACCTGCACGAAGGTGCCGTGGTCGGCCTTCTCGTGGGCCCGGATCACCACCGGGGTCTCCGGGCCCGACATGCCGGCCTTCACCCGCCCCGTGACTTCCGCCACGCCGATCTCCTTCTTCTCGAAGAGAACCTTGTTCTCGGCGGTGATCTCGAAGGCGACGCTCTCGTTCTCCTCCTGCGAGGAGGCGGCCGCGGCGTCGGGCTTGTTGACCTGGAGGCCCTTCTCCTCGACGAAGACCGTGGTCACGATGAAGAAGATCAGCAGGATGAAGATGCAATCGATCATCGGCGACAGGTTGATCTCCGTCGCGTCCTCGTCCTGGTCCAGGATGCTGCGGCGGGCCATGGCCTAGGCGCTCACCTCCCGACCCAGGGTCAGGCTCTCGAGCCGCGAGATCTTGGCCTCCAGGTTGTAGCGCTGGCGCTGGATGGTCATGACCAGGAAGAGGCCCGGCAGGGCGATGGTGAGCCCGGTCTGGGTGGTCACCAGGGCCTCGGAGATGCCGGCGGCCACCACGCCGGCGGTCTCGCCGCCGCCGCTGGTGGAGATGCCGAAGAAGGTCTGGAGCATGCCCATCACGGTGCCCAGCAGGCCGAGCAGAGGCGCCGCGGCCACCAGGGTGCTGATGAAGCGCGTGCGTCGATCGATCACCGCCACCAGCGAGAGGCGCAGCTCGTCGAAGCGGTCGCGCACCTGCTTGGCCGTGGTGGCCTGGTGCTGGGTGAAGCGGATGATCTCGGCGACGCGCCCCTCGGCCCTGGAGGGATCGCGCACCCAGTCCCACCAGTGCATCTCGTTCTTGCCGCCCAGGTTGATCCGGCGCACGTACATGACGAGCTGGAAGGCCTGGGCGTAGAGCAGCACGGCCAGCACGAAGAGCGGGATCATCACCAGCCCGCCGCTCAGCCAGATCTGCCAGATGCTCTGGATCACCGTCGCCCCTTCCTCAGCGCTGGATGCGAAAGGCCGCCACCCCGTTGAGGAAGGCCACCGAGAGCTCCTCCAGCAGGCCCAGCTTGCGCTTGGCCATGCGCGACAGGGCGCCGTGCAGGATCAGGGTCGGGATCGCGACGATCAGCCCCAGGGCCGTCGTGATCAGCGCCTCGGAGATGCCCGAGGAGAGGCTCTTGGCGTCGCCGGTGCCGAAGATGGTGATGAGCTGGAAGGTCCGGATCATGCCGATCACGGTGCCCAGCAGGCCCAGCAGGGGGGCGGCGGCCGCGGTGATGGCGAGGAAGGGCAGGAAGCGCTCCAGGAAGGGACGCACGCGCAGGATCTTCTCGAAGAGCAGCTCCTCGAGAATGCCCCGCGGCTCGGCGGCGTGCTTCACGCCGGTGCGCAGCATCTCGCCCGAGACGCCATCCACCCGCTCGGCCTGCAGCGCCGCCAGCTCGTGGTTGCCCTTGGCCAGCTCCCCCAGGATGCCGTCCACCTCGCCGGGGTCGGCGACGCGGAAGCCGAGAATCTCGTAGGCCTTGAAGGCGGTGAGGAGCAGGGCCGAGGCGCCCAGCATGATGATCACGTAGCCCACGACCCCGCCGTCGGCGACGTGGTCGGCCAGCGACTTGCGGGCCTTCTCGCGCTTCAGGGCCTTGCCCAGGGTGGCGTCCAGGGGGAGCTCTCCGGGCTCGCCCCGGGCCAGCGACTGGATGCCGTCGTCGAAGGAGCCGGGCAGCTCCACCACCACGGGATCGGCGGCGTTGAGCTGGTTCTCGACCAGCCCCACCACCGAGCCGTCCTCGCTGGCGAAGAAGACCGTGGGTCCGAAGGAGACGAAGTGCCCCTCGCGCAGCAGGCCGTCGGGCCCGAGGGCGGCGCCGGCGTAGACCTCGCCTCCGAGCTTCGCGCGCAGGCGCTCGATGGCCGCCTTCACCACGGCGAGCTGGGTGTCGCGCTTGCCCTCGGCGTCGAGATTGACGTTCTTCTCCGAGAGCTTGGCCGCCGAGGTGAGCTCGGCGTAGCGGTCGCTCTCGCTGATGTCGAGCCGCCCCTCGAAGTCGCGGACGAACTCGTTGAGCCGGCTGTTCACGAAGTCGTCCTGGTCGGCCAGGGAGTCGACCAGGCGCCGCAGGGAGGTGAGGTCGATGGTGCGGCTGTCGCGGATCTTGAGCAGCCGCGCGCGCTCCTGGCGGAGCTTCAGCACCTCGTCCTCGAGTCGGCTCACCGAGCCCGACAGCGGGAGCTTCTCCTTGGTGATGGCCTCCCGGGTCCGCGCCAGCTCGCCGAGGGCCTCGTCGAGCTTGGCGTCCATGCCCTTCCGGGCGTCGTCGAAGGTCTGGCCGTTGGCGCCCGAGGCGCCGAGCAGCGCGGCCAGCAGGAAGGCGCCCGCGGCAGCGGCTCGCCCGCTCATCGGCCGATCTCCACGGGCAGCTCGACGAACTCGATGGCGTCGACGTTGCCCTCGTAGATGTCGAGCAGGCGCCGGGCCTTCGAGACCAGGCCGCGGTCGTCGCCGAACTCCCAGCCTTCGGGCCCCGGCCGACCGATGCCGGCCGTCTCGCCCTGGGCGTCCACGTAGATGGCCTGACCGAGCCCCCAGTAGAGCGTCCTCACCTGGACCTTCTGCTCTCCCGACACGGCCCGGGTCTCGGCCACGAAGGTGGCGGTGCCATTCCACTTCTCGGCCTGCAGCAGCACGCCGAGCACGTTGATCAGGCGCTGGCCGAGCTGCAGACGCGTGTTCTCCGGGTCCTCCGGAATCTGCACCAGCAGCGGCTCGAGCTTGTCGCGCAGCGGCTCCGGGAGCTGCGGCGCGATCGCCAGGATCTCGGCCTCCATGGCCTGGATCTCGTCGCGCAGCGCGCGGCTGGCGCGCTGGTAGTCGCCGCGGCGCAGCAGCAGGTCGCGGCGCTCCTCGTCGGTCTGGGTGTTCGACTCCTCGAGCTCGGCGATCTCCGCCTCGAGGGCCTCCTTCTCCTGGCGCAGCAGGTTGCGCGTCGAGCGCATCAGCTCGCGCTCCTGCTCCCACTCGGTCTTCTCCTGGGAGATCAGCTGACGGGTCTCGACCCACTGCTCCATCTTCGCGCGGAAGTCGTCGACCCGAGGCTGCGCGACGGCCGGAGAGGCCGCCGTCGCGAGAGCCGCGGCGAGGAGCAGAGCGGGGCCGGGGAAGACGAGCGCCCGGGGGCCGGAGCGCGACATCGGGGGGTCCTCCTGGGAATTCGCTTCGCTGCGGCAGACGAGTGTAGCCGCTCTCGGCCGAATCAGGGCTGATCGGTCTTCGCGGTCTTGCGCTTCTTGCGGCGCGAATCCGCAGAGACGGAGGTGACGAGGCCGTCGTCGTCCTCCTTCTCCGGCTTCCAGCCGCGGAAAGGCGGCCGGTGCCGACCGAAGGCCACGAAGTCGTCGAAGAGGGAGACCGGCATCCCGACGAAGACCAGATCGACCTGCTCCTGGGGAAAGCGCCCGGGCTCGTAGTACTGCCCCAGCCACTGGAAGATGAAGCTGGGCTCCGAGTACTGCCACACGGATTGGGGTGCCGGATAGCGGGTGCGCGCGTAGAAGGCCTTGAAGATCCGGACCGCCCGAGGAAAGGCATCGGCGTCCTCCGGGCTCTCCGGGTGCATGGAATGGATCAGGGTGAGGTACCGGTAGGCGAGCTGGAGATCGCCCGCCGCCTGCGCCGCCTCCGCTCGCTCGAGGAGCTTGGCGGGGTCGCCCAGCAGCTCGTCGCCGCCGAGCAGCTCGGCCTCGGAGCCGGCGCCGAGGAGCTCCAGCTTGCGCTCGATCAGGCCCAGCCGGCCCTCCACGGCTCCCAGGCGCTCCTCGAGCTGCGCCGCGGCAGGCTCGGCTTCCGCCGGAAGCGGCGCGCGCAGGCAGCCGAAGACCAGGAGGGGTGCGAGGACGTGGAGGCTCTTCATCTCGGGGGACCGCTGGCGGATCGCGAAGCGCGCAGCTGCGCGGCGCCAGAAAGGTGGAGCCGCCACCCCCCGAAGGGAGTGGCGGCTCCGTTTTTAGCGAACGATCGAGCTAGGCGCGAGCGCTCCGGCGCGGCCGGAACACCCGGCTGACGCCGAGCAGCAGCCCCGCCAGCAGGATCGGACCCCCGGCCGGCAGGGCCGGAACGGTGATCTGGGACTTGCCGGCCGTGACCGTCACGTTGTCGATCACGGGCAGCGCAGGCCCCTTCACCCCCGTCGTGGGGTCGCTGAAGCTCAGCCGGAAGAAGGCCTCGTCGACCACCAGGCTCGAGATCACACCTGCGTTGAACTCGAAGAGGGTGTCGTTCGACGTGAGGTTGGCCTCACCCAGGCTCGTGTAGCTGACTCCGTCGGTGGAGAACTCGACGCCCACGACGGCCGTGCCCTCATCGGCAAGGCCGGCGAAGCTGATCGAGAAGCCCGCGGCGAAGTCCGGCACAGTGCTGATGTCGACGCCGAAGACGACGTCGACGGCAGCCTCGGCCGTCATCGATCGGAAGTCGAAGGTGGGCTGACCCTCGGCCAGCAGCACCGACTGCGTGTCGAAAGGCACGCCGTTGCTGTGCTTCGGCGTGTTCAGGTTCGACACCAGCGAGCCCGCCGTCGGCACCCACGGCGAGCCATCGACCGTGGGGTCGATGTCCGTGGAGCCGTTGGCGCCGTTGATGAACATGGTGCCGAAGGCCGCCGACTCGGCACCGGCCCCGAAGGTGGGGTCGAAGCTCGAGTAGTTGGCATCCAGCGTGTCCGAGAAAGTCGCTCCTCCGTCCGCCGTGAGGACGTTCGGAACAGCGTATTGGGAGAAATCCCAGCCAGCGATCACGGTCGCCTGCGCCGCCGAGGCGGCAAGTACGACCGAAGTGACCGTGGCGATTGCGACAAGTTTCGCCTTCATCATCTTGGATCCTTCATAGGTTCGGATTCCACCACAGCCACGTTCACTAGTCGGCGAGCAGGCCCGCGAACCAGAGCGTCGTCCAGCCCGTCGTCCAGAGCTTGCGCGCCGTCCCGTCGAAGGCGCCACGGAAGGTGGCGGACTCGTCGAGATGGCAGCCCTTCGGGACGCAGCCACCGATCACACCCACCACACCGAAGCCGGGGCGCGGATCGATCGGAGCCGGCTTGAGGCTGGCCACCAGCTTCCCGTCGGCGTCGCCGGTCGGGTCGAAGGTGACGTCCTCGTTCACGAGGCCGGGGAACATGGGATCGTTGAAGGTGTTGGGCAGACCCCCCTTCTTGGCCGCCAGCGCATCGCCGAAGGCCAGGGCGTCCAGCTCGGACTGGCTCAGCGCCGCGCTGTCGTCACAGGTCGAGCAGGCCAGCAGGGCCAGACCGGCGTTGACGTTCAGCAGGGTGTCGAAGCCCGGGCAGCCGTCACCGATTCCCTCGTCGATCTCGAGACAGGTCTCGCCGCCGGTGTTGATGATGATCGAGTTGAAGGTCTTGCCGGCGAAGCCGTTCCGGTACTGGATGCCGTCATTGGTGCCGGCCGGCGAGACGGGCGTGAAGTCCGACCCGGCGTCCGGCGTCGAGCCGATGATGGTCATGTTCCAGAAATTCGGGTTCGACAGCGGCCACGGAGTCGGGTCCGTCGCCGCACCGATGCCCACACCCGAGACCATCGTCGCGTTGGCGCGCAGGTTGGCATTGCCGAGCAGCGCCGCCGGGTCCGGGAAGCAGTCGTCGCCGTCGAACTCGCCGGCCTTGTCGCCCGAGCGCGATCCGAAGTTGCCGCCGCCGTTCTCGTTGAAGAAGGGCATGACCACGAACACGAACTGGTTGATGCCCGTGTAGCCCTGGTCGACGTCGAGGGTGTCGTCACCGATGAAGGTCAGGTTGAAGTACTTGCCGTTGACGGTGCCGCCGAACCACTCGAGGCCGTCGTCGAAGGTCGAGTAGATCTCGATGTACTTCAGGATGGTGCCGTCACCGATGCCGGCGATGGTCAGGCCGTTCAGCTCGTTGCCGGCGCCCAGCTCGTCACCCCCGTGGCGGATCGAGAGATACTTGATCCAGCCCGAGTGGTCGTGCGGGTCGACGCCGCCGTAGGTGGCGTCCTCGTCCGGGAAGCCCGGAATCGTCAGGCCTTCCACCAGCGAGAGGCCGTAGCCGATGCCCGCCTTCTCGGCGTTGTTGGTCGGCGCGCAGCCCAGCAGCACCATGCTTCCCCACAGTGAGGTGTTCTCGCTGCCGGGGCCCTCCCGCCAGTTCGTCACGCCGGTCTTGTTGAGCGGCGCCAGCGGGGCGCTCGCCGGGGTGTCGTCGTAGAAGATGCCGGGTCCCGCGGTGCAGCCGGGATTGCCCGGCGTGGAGGTGGGGCTCCCCGAGGTGCACGGCGTCGAGGCGAAGCCCGGGAAGGCATCGGCGAAGCCGTCGTTGTCGAAGTCGTCGGCCTGGCCATCGTTGTTGTTGTCGGTGGCAGCCGTGGTCATGATGACCGGGTTCCAGGCGTTGCCCTCGACCTTGATGCGACCCTTCTTGGTCACGATCAGGGCGCCAGGCGTGCCGGCGGTCACGAGCGGGACGACCGGGGCGGTGCGCGGCTGGCCACGCACGATGGTGCCCGGCAGGATGGTGAGCTTCGCGTGGCTGTTCACGAAGATCGCCGTCTCCATGATGATCGGGCTCGGGTTGGCGGCGCCACCCCAAACCGTGTCGGCCGTGATGTTGCCAGTCACAGACGTCTGTGCGCTCGCGTTGGCGGCCAGGCCAACGAGAGCGGCGAAAGCGAGAGCAAGTGCAGCGACGTTTTTTCGCATCATTTGGTGGGTTCCCTTTGATTGGTTTCAGAACCTGAACGCGGAGCAAGGCGCGGAGCGCATACGTTCCACTCCGGACCTCTCACGGCCGGGAAGCTAGCGGCGACCCCGATGAAGACGGGCGTAGTTTCCATGACGTTTGCGTAGAGAAGCGCGTCCCGTCGGAATGCCGCCACGAACGGCTAGATCCCCGTTTCCCGACGGGAATTCCTCTCTCCACGATTCCGTCACCGAGCTCTGGAGCGGAATGCTCCAGAGCGGTGCAGATTGCTCCAGTCAGACTTCTGCGGCACGCTGCGCTACTTCGAGAGACCGTGCCGCGCTCCTCGCGATCTTCACGATCCTCGAAGTCGCCCCGGCGAGCCCACCGACCCCAGCCCGAACGAGAGCCTTCCGAGAGCCGGTCCCCGACCGATGCGCCTCGCCGCGGTCGCCCAGCGTGGCTCGTGCCCGCGCTGCTGCTCGCCATCCTGCTCGGCGGTGCGCTGATCCGGCTCTCGCCTCTCTGGATCTGGAGCGCCGAGCCCGCGCTCTTCCTGCACCAGGGGCGCCCGATCCTCGCCGGCATGGACGGCTACGCCTACCTGTCGCTGGCGCAGGCGCTGGACGAGGGCTACGAGCCGATCGATGCGCGCCGAGGTGCTCCCCGGGGCGTGGCGCGGCCGCGGCCGCCGCCGCTGCTCTCGGTGCTCGCCTGGCTGGGCTCGCGGATCACGGGAGCCCCCCTGGTGTGGACGGCTGCGCTGCTCGCCCCCCTGCTGGGGGTGCTGCTCGCACTTCCGGTCTTCGCGCTGGGGCGCGAGCTGGGCGGCAGCAGCCTCGGCCTGCTGGCGGCCCTCGCGTCGCTCGCCGCTCCCTACTACTTCGCGCGTTCTCGCTTCGGCTACTTCGACACCGATGTGATCGTCGTCACGCTGAGCCTGACCCTCTCCTGGCTGCTCCTGCGCTTCGCCACCCGAGACGGGCGACAGCGCTGGCTGGCCCTGATCGGCGCGGTCGCCGCCTGGCTGGTCTTCCTCTGGGGATGGGATCAGGGCCGGGCCCCGGCCACCCTCGCCTTCGGGCTCCCGCTGGGAGCCGCCGTGGCGGTGTCCGCCTGGCGGCGGCCCCGGGAGCGCTGGCTGTGGCTGGGACTGGCAGCAGCCGGCGGACTGGCGCTGCTCGCCGCCTTCGGGGGCGCGCTGCTCGACCGCGCCGCAGGCGCCCTCGGCTACCTCTCCGCAGCCCACGGCAGCGGCTTCCCGCCGTCGGCCGGGATGCTGGCCGAGCAGCGCGGCGCGGACCTGGCCCGGCTCGCGTTGGGCAGCGCCGGGAGCCTGTGGGGGCTGGCGGTCGGGGCCGTCGGGCTGGCGCTGCTGCTCTGGCGCCGGCCGATTCCGCTGCTCTTCCTGGCCTTCCCGGCCGGAGTGGGCCTGCTCTCGTTCTTCGGGGCCCGCTTCATGCTGTTTGCCGCACCGCTGGTGGCCCTGGGCCTGGCCGCGGCGGTTCTCGAGACCTGGCGCCTGCGCGCGGGCTCGAGCCTCGCGAAGGCAGCTGCCGTGGCCCTGGCGCTCGGCGTCGGCGTCCCGATCGCGCTGCGCGTCGAAGCCAACGCGCGCCGAGAGCCGGCGCGGCGCGCCTACCAGGTCGAGGCGCTGGCGGCCCTCCGGGAGCGGACCCCCTCAGACGCGGTGATCTGGACCTTCTGGGGCCACGGCTACGCCGTCCAGTTCTACGGCCGACGCGCCACCCTGGGCGACGGCGGCAACCGCTCGGACCGGCTGGGCTACGTGCTCTCGGCGCCGCTGGCCATGGAGGACTTCCGCGCGGCCGCGAACTGGATCGGCTTCTTCGCCGCCCACGGCCCACTCGCGGGCCTCGACCGGGCCCGCGGCCCCCTCGGCGAGGACTGGCACAGCGTGACGACCCGCCTGCGGCGGCTGCTGGCCGCCGGGCCGGAGCGCGCGGCGGCCATCCTCCACGAGCTCGGCCTGCCGGCGGGTCAGCAGGAGGAGCTGCTCGCCTTCCTGTTCCCGGGCCCGGTCCGGCCCGTCTACGTATGGCTCGACTTCGGCCACATCCGCACCGGCTGGCCGACCGACGGCACCTGGGACTTTCGCAGCCAGCGGGGCCAGCGCTGGGCCCACGAGCCGCTGGCCGGGGTCCAGGCCGACCCCCGCCGAATCGCCGCGCCCGGCCTGGAGATCGACGTGGCCTCGGGCCTGGGCAGCCACCGGGGCACGGCCCTGCGCCTGGCCCGGCTCGTCACGCCGGCCGGCCGGCACGACTACGGCGCCGAGGGCCTGTTCTTCCACCTCGACCCCGAGGCCGAGTTCGGCATGCTGCTCGATCCGGCGGCGGCCCGGTCGGTGGGCGTACGGCTCTTCCTGGGCGCGGGCGTGGAGGGCCGCTTCTTCGGCGAGCAGCCGGCGAGCCCCCCTTTCGTGCGCCTCTGGCGCGTGCACAGCGAGCGCTTCGCCGGCCCCTAGAGGCCGGGCCCCGGCTCAGGGCTGGATCTCGGTCTCGGCCCCGGGAACCAGCAGGCCCTCGGACCAGCGCCCGCGCAGCACCCGGCCGTTCGCGTAGGTGTAGACGCCCTCGCCGTCCATCTTGCCGTCGCGGAAGCCGCCCTCGAAGCGCTCCCCGTCCGGCCAGGTGACCACCCCCTCGCCGTGGCGCCGGTCGTCCACCCAGTCGCCCGCGTAGGTCTCACCGCTCGGGAAGCGCAGCACTCCGTAGCCGTTGCGCCGGTCGTCGTGGAACTCGCCCTCGAAGCGGCGGCCGTCCGGGTAGACCAGGATCCCGCGACCCTGCAGGCGTCCGTTCACGAGCTCGCCGCGGTAGACCCTCCCGTCCGGGAACTGCAGCTCGCCGACCCCGTGCATGCGACCGCGGCGCAGCAGCCCCCGGTAGCGGTGGCCACTGGAGAAGCGGTAGGGCTTCGAGCCCTCGGGCAGCTCGAATTGCCCGCTCTCCGCCTCCTTCTCCGCGGCCGGGCGGGTCGCCTGGGTGGCGACCGCCGTCTGGCCGGCGGCGGGCAGGGCCGTGCAGAGCAGCCACAGCGCGGCGCCGCAGCTGGCGCCCGTCCGGCCGAGTGCGTCCCATTCTCCCCTCACAGCCCGACGAATGTGCCTCCGTTCTCCATGCACAGCTCGCGCATCAGCGCCGCGAAACGGCGGCTGGAGCGCTGGAACTCGGCGTCGTTGGTGTCGATGGAGAATCCGACGGCGTGGATGCGCACCCGGCGCCGGTTGCTGGCATCCGGCCGGTTCAGGCTGCGAACCCTGTCCAGGACGGCCTGCGCCGAGGTGCCGGTGAACTCGTCTCCGAAGACGTAGACGCTGATCTCCTTGTCCCAGTCGTGGAAGGTGCTGATCGCCTTCTCGATGCCCTCGACCGGGCTGCTGTTGCTGAAGGACTGCCAGTTCCGCAGCTGGCCCAGGATCACCTCCCGGCGCTGGGGCGAATCGGGGATCCAGCGGCCGGCGTAGCTTCCGAACATGTAGGTCCCCATATCGTTCATCACCTGGATGCCCTTGACCTTGGGATAGATCTCGAGGGTCTCGCGAACCTTCCGAACGACGTTGCCCCAGTTGTAGTGCTGCATGCTGCCCGAGGTGTCGATCACGAAGACGACGTACTCGCTGTCGGCGGGAATGCCGCCGACCACGTCCTGCTGGGCGCCGCGCTGCTGCTGCCGGAGGCGCTCCGCCTCGGTGGTGAGCTTCTGCTGGGCGCGCTTGGCCGCCGCCTCGATCGCCGCCGTCACCACGGCGTCGTTGCGCGCCTCGTCCACCTCGCCCCGGAGCTGGGCCAGGCGGGCCGCCAGGCTGCGCGACTCGGCCTCGAGCTTCCGCTTCTCGCCCTCCACGCTCGAGAGCTCGGCCCGCGTGCCGGCGGACTCCTTGCCGATGTCGAGGACCCGGGCCTCGAGCTGCGCGACCAGGGCCTCCAGCTCGGCGCGCTGCTCCTCGGTGAGCACGGGCTCGTGGACCTTGACGATCACGAGCAGCAGGATCACCGCGCCGAAGCCACAGCAGATGCAGTCGAGGAAGGAGAGCCCCCCGACGTCGATCTCGCGGCGCGCTCGACTCACGGCCAGTCCTCCGCGGGGCTCATGAAGGAGCCCCGGGTGCGGTTCGCGAGCCCCCAGAAGCGGTGCGCCGCGTGGGCGTCCCCCTCCATCGCGAACAGGATCACGTTGACGGGAACCCCCTTCGGGAGCCTCCGCAGGGCGAGGTCGAAGTTCCGGAGGCGCTGCTTGCCCGAGACGGTCGAGCCCGAGGGCGGATTGGCGCCGTGGGTCGGGAGGCCGTCGGTGAGCAGGTAGATGTTGTCGGGCCGGGGCTCCAGGTTGGAGGCCGCCACGAAGGCCGCGTAGAGGCTGGTGCCCTTGTCCGGAGCGGTCTTGCGCATCCGCTCCACCGCCTCGTCGAGGATCGAGCCGTCGCCGACGTCGATCCAGCGCCCGGCCGTGTCGGGCAGCAGGGGCCTGGCCTCGGTGTCGAAGGTGTAGATCTGGAACTGGCTCTCCAGCGGAAAGTTCGCGGTCAGCCAGTCCAGCGTATCGACGGCCTGACGCCACTTCTCGGCCTCGATCTTGCGCGAGTCGGGCAGGTAGCGCAGGCGGACCACGTTCACGAGGGTGGGCGCCAGCATGCTCGCCGAGACGTCCATCAACACCAGAATGCGACGTCCCCCCATGCGCATGCCCGTCAGGTACTGCCGGTTGCCCTCGGCCGCGATCTCCCGGAGCTGGTCCTGGGCCTTCTTGGCGGCCACCTCCGCCTCCTTGGCCTCACGCTCCAGCGAGGCCAGGCGCTCCTTCTCCTCCTCCAGGCCGGACTGGGCGTCGACGTAGCGATCCTGCTCCTCCTCGAGCTGCCGCTTGGCGCTGAGCAGGTCCCGGCTGAGGCGACTGCGGGTCCCGCTGGCCAGGGCCTGCTCCTCGGCGGTCTTGCTCAGGGCTCCGCGCAGCTCGGCCAGCAGGCGCTCGCCCTCGAGCACGCGGCTCTCCAGCTGGTCGCGGCGGGACTGGAGGTCGCCCAGCTCGACCTCCGATTCCTCCTGGATCTTCGAGCTGATGATCATGAAGACCAGGATCACGGCCCCGAAGCCGCAGCACATGCAGTCGAGGAAGGAGAGCGCGAAGGCGTTCATGGGCCTACGCGCCATCGAGGACCCTCACGAGCTGGGCCTCGTGGGCGGAGCCGCGCACCGAGAGGCGATCGCCCGGCGCCAGCAGGACCTCCTCGGCGCCCGGGGCATCTCCGTTGCGGAGCAGCGGCAGGCTGGCGGCGCAGCGGAGCACGACCCCCCGCTCGCCCCGCCGCAGCACGGCCTCGCAGCGCCGGGCCGCCTCGCCGCCCTGCACGAAGAGCTCCCCGGCGGCGCCCACGCGCAGGCCCAGGCCCGGCTCTCCGATGGGGTGGGCGACGCCGCGCACCACGAGATGGGTGGCCGGCTCGCTGCCGGCGTGCTCGTCGGGCCCGAGGGCGGGCAGCTCGCCGGGCGGCTCGCTCCAGGGAAGGCGCGTCACCAGGGCCAGGCGGCCCGCTGGCGAGCTGGCGGCGTCGATGCGGGCCAGCGCGCCCAGCGCTCCGGCGCCGGGCGCGAGCCGCACGACGCGCAGCCCCGGAATCGTGGCGAGACCCTCGATCAGGCCGGGAAGGGCCGCCAGCACCGGGCCCACGCGGACGGCCAGCCCGCCGCCGGCCTCGCGCAGCGCGGCCAGGCGTCGGGCCACGGGCTCGTAGACCTCGGCGCCGGTCGCAACGAGCTCCGCCCGGGAGACGCGCGCCCGCCGCGTGGTCCCGGCCGCCTCCAGCTCGAGCGAGGCCGCGGACTCGGCCGCCAGAGTCTCGAGCCAGCCGGGCAGCGCGTCGAAGAGCCGCTGCTCGTGGCCGCCGTCGCTCAGGGGGTCGAAGCGGGTCTGGGCCACGAAGGCCGCGGCGATGCGCCGGGCCCAGCGCTCGCGCAGCGCGGAGAGGCCCAGCGGGCAGACCGATTCGTACGAGCGGGCTGCCACCGCGGGACCGGTCGCGCCTGCCTCCCCGGCCGCGAGGCGCTGCAGCCGGGTGAGGCCGACCGCGTGCAGCCCCAGCTCGACGTGGACGCTCTCCCAGCCCGGGTAGTCGCGGGTGCTGGCGGCCACCGCCGCGTCGACCAGCCCGCGCACCGGAATGCCGCTGGCCTCGGCGATGCCCAGGAGCAGCGACAGCTTCTGCCGGCCGAGCCCGCCGGGGACCACCAGCACGGCGCCCTCGGCGTCGCCCCGGTGCCGGTCCCAGAGCTGCGCGAGCTGCGCGTGGACCAGGTCGGCCGCGGTCTTGGCCCCTGGGAGGGCGCGCGGCAGCGGCTCCTGGGAGAGCTCGGACCAGTAGCGATCGTTGGCCCGCTGGGGCGAGAGCCGGCTGACCCGCCGCGCCGGCTCGCCGAAGCACAGTCCCTCGGGCCCGGCCGCCACCTCCGCGGGCTCCGAGGCCAGGATCTCGCCCGGGCGCGCGACGCACAGCGCGGCGTCGTTCAGCTCCAGGGCCAGCGCCCTCACGCCGCCTCCCCGGGCGCCACGGCCATGTGGCGGATCAAGCGCGTGTCGCAGTAGTCCTGGGCGTCGAGCACCAGGCGCTCCTGGAGGGACTGCAGCTGGTGCACGAGGAGCATCAGCACCAGGCTCAGCAGCAGCGCCACGAAGGTCGAGTTGAAGGCCACGCCCAGGCTCTGGGTCACCCCGGTGATGTCGCCCTCCACGGCCTTGTAGGCGAGGGCCAGGGCCTGACCGATGCCGCGCACGGTGCCGATGAAGCCGATGCTTGGGATGGCCCAGACGATGTAACGGATCATCGAGAGCTCGGACTCCAGGCGCTCGCCCTCGGCCTGACACAGCGACTCCACGGTGGCCGAGGCATCCGCGATGCTGCGGCTCGACTCGAAGCGGTGCAGGGCCGTCAGCAGACAGCGGGGCAGGAAGGCCCGCGCGCCCTCCTCGGAATGGGCCTCGACGTGCCGCGCGATGCCGCGCGTATCGCTGGGCAGGATCCGGGTCCCCTCGGCCAGCGGAACCAGGTCCTCCTCGAGCAGCAGCCGCTCCCGGATCACGTTGCTGCCCTTGTAGGCCATGATGGCCAGGGCCCACAGCATCAGGATGAAGCAGGCCTCCTGCTCGAGGTCCCGGACCACCACGTACATCGAGCGCTCGGGCACGTAGCTCGGATCCTCCTGGAGCCGGATTGCCTGCTGCTCGAGGTCGGCCGCCGCCTGGGGACGCACGAGGGTCACGTAGACCGCGTGCACCAGGATGATCG
The DNA here is from genome assembly GCA_964649065.1 of uncultured Spirochaetales bacterium. Classification (GTDB taxonomy): domain Bacteria; phylum Myxococcota_A; class UBA9160; order UBA9160; family SMWR01; genus CAZYOL01. The sequence continues at coordinate 7,378 of CAZYOL010000008.1, read as the reverse complement.
AGATCAGCAGCGTGAAGATCTGGTAGACGAACTCGAAGGGCAGCTCGCGCTGGAAGGGAAGACGCATGGCCGCCCCCTAGATGTCCGACGGGAAGGAGACCATCGAGTCCGCCCTGATCTCGTCGCTGGGAACGAAGGGCTCGCTCGAAGCCGCCTCGGCCTCGGGCTCCGGCGGGCTCTCGGCCTCGGGAACGGTCTCCGCGGCCTCGTCCGTCGGCTCGGACGGGGCCTCGGCGGGAGGCGTCTGCTGCGGCTGGGCCCGGGCGGGGCCCGCCCCCGGCCCCCCGAGCCCGAGCGCCAGCCCCAGCAGGGCGAGCAGCGACGCGCGAGCGCAGCTACTCCACATAGCGGGCGATGCGGAATCCAACGTCATTCCTTCCTTCCTTCCCGTAGTCGCGGTGGGCCAGGCGCAGCTGGCTGCGGCTGGCGTGCTTCCAGCTCGAGCCCCGGATCACCCGCAGCCCCCCGGTGGAGGGGCCGAAGGGATCGAGGTCGGGCACTCCGCTGCGAGCCGGCGGATAGATGCGGTAGCGGTCGTGCACCCACTCGGCGACGTTGCCCCCGACGTCGAAGAGGCCGATCGGATTGGCCGCACCGGAGCCCACCGGCGAGGTGACGGGCGAGCCGTCCTCGTAGGACAGCAGCGCGCTCGAGACCAGGCCGGCGGCCGAGGCGTCGGCGTAGTTGCCGGAGCCCGGCGGGGGATCGGGCTGCGCGCCCCAGGGAAAGGGCGCCTGGAAGGCGCCGGCGGCGAAGCGCGCCGCCCAGGCCCACTCGGCCTCGCTGGGCAGCCGGTAGCCGATCCCGATCGGTGTCGCGAGCTCGAAGGAGCCGTCCCGCTCGACGTAGGCGGGCGGCAGCGACTCCCGGCGGCTGAGCCAGTTGCAGTAGCGCACCGCGTCCTCCCAGGAGACGCCGGTCACCGGCTGGTCGTCTCCGTCGAGGGCGAAGCCCGAGACCTCCTCCACGCGGTGATCCGGCGCGAAGTCGCGGTACTCGCGGTTGCTCACCTCCCGTGAGCCGATGAAGAAGGCGCGGCTCAATCGGACCGGCCGCTGGGTCTCGTTGGAGCGGCGGTCCGGCTCACCCCGCACGGAGCCCATGGTGAAGCTGCCGGGGTCGACCCGCACCAGCGCCTGCCCGGCCGCGCTGCGGCGGACGCCGGCGGCGTCGAGCCGCGGCATGCCGATCTTCTCGAGCTCGATCTCGACGCGCTGCGGATAGTCGGGGGTCGGCGTCACGCGCAGCTCCTGCTCCTGGTAGCCCTCCTTGCGGATCACCAGCGTGTGGGGGACCGAGACCAGCCGCAGCGCCTGGGTCGCGTCTCCGGCCGCACGGCCGTCGACCGAGAGCTGGGCGCCGGCGGGGCGGGTCACGAGGTCGATGGTACCCAGGCGCGCGCGCAGCTCGACGCTCAGGCTGCGCTCCTCGCCGGGGCTCAGCTCGACACTCCGGCGCGTCAGCTCGTAGCCGGTCTTGAAGATGGAGACCTCGTGGAGCCGCTCCGGGGCCAGGGTGATCTCCAGGGGCGTCCGGCCCGCAGCCCCGCTGCCCACCACGACCTGGGCGCCGGAGGGGCGGCTCTCGATGCGCAGCCGACCGTCGGCCTTGGCCAGGACCACCGTCTCGAGGCTCTGGGGCTGGTCGGCCACGACCTCGAGGACGCGCTGCCAGGGGTTGTAGCCCTCCAGGCGCAGCGCCAGCCGCCGCGCTCCCGCGTCCAGGCCGAAGCTCCCCGGAGTCTCGCCGACGCGCACGTCGTCCACGAAGAGCGTGGCCCCGGGCGGGCTCGAGGCGATCTCGACGGGAGCCCAGGCGGGCACCAGCTCGACCTCGAGACGCTGCTCGACGTCGGCGCCCTCGATCTCGATCTCGACGGTCGCGGGCAGGTGACGCGGCGCCTTCAGCGTGAGCGTGTGGAGCCCGGGCGACAGGGGCAGGTCGTCGACCGGGCTGACCCCGAGCTGCTCGTCGCCCTCGAGGATCCGCGCGCCGTCGACCGGGAGCGTCTGCAGGTCGAGGCGGCCGGGGAGCTTCTCCAGCGTGAAGGAGAAGAGCTGGTCCGCCTCGCCGCTCACCTCGATCGGCGCCTCGAGCGGGTAGTAGCCCTGCTTCTCCACGAGCACCCGGTGCGAGCCGGGCCGCAGCAGGAAGCGGTCCCCGAGCTGGAACTGCAGCCAGGAGGCCACGTCGGCCTCGTCGGGCTCGGGCTCGATCGCCAGCCGCACCGAGACGGAGGTGAAGCTGAACCAGAGCAACGCCAGCAGCAGCAGGGCGGCTCCCCAGGTCGCGACGGCCAGCGGACGCAGGCGCCGGCCGCGGGCGGCCGGCTTCGCCGCGCTCGAGGGGGTGAAGGGGGTCGGGGCGATCACCTCGGCCTCGAGCGGGGCGGGCGCCGGGTCTTCGGCGGCCAGCTCCAGGTGCAGCGCGCCCTCGCGCCGGCTGCAGGCCAGCCGCGCTCCGCCGAGCCGCAGCTCCTCCCCGCCGTCCAGGCGGCGCTTGCCCACCAGGGGCTCGCCATCGCACAGAATCGCGTCGGAGTCGGTCAGCGCCTCGACGTAGGCTCCGCCCTCGTCGAGGCCGAGCTGGGCCAGCGGGCCGGCGGTGGGCTCCACGGGCAGCCGGATCGCATCGCTCTCGCGTCCGCCGAGGCAGAGGGGCAGGGCGCCGATCGGATAGACCTCCTCGCGGCCCTCGCTGGAGACGACAACGCGATCGATTCGATTCAAAGCCGCAGACCCTCGGGACCTAGATGGGCTCGCTGCAGCGCAGCTCGACGACGGGCGGCCGGGCTCCCGGCACCACCGAGATCTCGAGCATGACGTCTCGGAAGCCGTTCCGGCGCCCGATCGCCACGTAGCGACCGGGCTTGAGCGGCACGTTGCGCCGCTGGAAGCTGCCGATGCTCCCGACCCTCCGGATCACCACCTCGGTCAGGTTGTCCGAGACGAACTCCACTGGGATCGGCGTGCTGGCCAGGCGGATCGCGATCTCGAGACGCCGCAGGCTCTCGGTCAGCTCGGGCCGGCCCTCGACGTGGGCGGCGCCGTTCTCGACCAGCAGACGCGCCTCGTCGAGGGTGGTGGGCTCGAAGAGCTGCTTCGGATCGGCCAGCAGCTCGCGGCTGCGGCTGGCGATGCCGTCGAGGCGCCGATTGCGCTCGAGGCCCTCCTGCGCGAAGGCCACGTTCCCCTCCAGGCGCAGGATCTCGGCGTAGTGCTCGACCGCCTCGGCGAAGCGACCGTCGCGCTCGGCGGCCTCCGCCCGACGGCGCCGCGAGGCCACGGCGCTCGAGGTCTCGGCCTGCCCCAGCTGGACCAGGGCGTCGCGCGCCTCGGAGGAGCCCGGCCGCAGGCGACGAGCCGCTTCCAGGTGGGTCCGGGCGCGTGGCAGGTCGCGGTCGGCGAGGGCCACCAGGCCGATCGACAGGTTGCGGTCGTACTCGCGCGCCACCCAGGCCGCCTGGGCGCGATCCCGGGCCTCCCGGGCGGGCTCCCATTTCGGATCGATCTCGAGGGCCTTCGCGAACCGATCCCGAGCCGCGCCCGGGTCGCCCTCGGCCTCGAGATTCTCGCCCGCCTTCATGTAGGCGAGCACGCGATCGAGCTGGGCCGCGCGCTGCGCGCCCTCGAGGCCCGCCGGGTGGCTCGGAGCGATGGCCAGGGCCAGCTCGAAGTGGGCGGCAGCGCCCTCGGCGTCGGCGGCCCGGAGCGCCGCGTCTCCGTCCGCAAGGGACCGAGCGAGCACCTCGCCGCGCCGCTCGACCAGCTCCTCCAGGATCGCCAGCGCCTCGGAGTAGGCGCCGTGGGCCGGGCCGTAGCGCCCCTCGACCAGCGCCGCATCGCCTTCGGCCTCGTGCGCGCGGGCCTCGGCGAAGCGCTCGGGAGCCCAGCGCGCGACCGCCTGCGACTCCAGCTCCTCGCGCAGCGGGAGCAGCCGGGAGAGGACCGTCTCCGCCTCCTCGCGAGAGCCTGCCGGCGGGGCCTCCCCGGCTCCGGGCGCCGCGGCGGAGCCCTGCGCGGCCTCGGCGGAGGCCCCCTCGGCGTCGGCCGGCTGGCTCGCTGCCGCGGCGTCGGCCCGCTCGCTCGACTCCGAGGGCTGGGTGGGGCTGCCGCTCTCCACCCAGCGGGGCAGCACGAAGAGCACGGCGAGCGCCGCCAGGCCCAGCACGCCGAGCGCCGCCAGGTAGAGGCCATTCCGGCTGCTGCGCGGCCTGGCGCGGCGGACGGGCGGCGCCGAGACGAGCACGGCTCGCTCGGGCGGGGGCTCGGGCTGCGGCGTGGGGGCGACGGGCCGAGCCGGCGCTGCGGGGGCGCTGGCCGCGCCCGCATCCAGCAGGGCCTGGCGAAGCGCGCCCAGATCCCGCGGCCGACGCTCGGCCTCGTCTGCGCCCATGGCGGCGACCCGCTCCGCCAGCTCCCTGGGCAGCTCGGCCAGCGGCAGGCTGGCCGCGAGCAGCGCTCCCAGCGAGTAGACGTCGTCCGGGGCCTCGGGGCGCCGGCCGGCCCGCACCTGCGGGCTCGCCAGCGGGGAGCTGGAGCGCACCAGACCCGCCTCGCGAGCCGGCTCTGCCAGCGCGGCCGCCAGCCCGAAGTCGACGACGCGGAGCTGCCCCGAGGCGTCGCCCAGGATCTTCTCGGCCTTGAGATCCCCATGGACGACGCCCTGTGCGTGCGCGACCTCCAGCGCCTCGCACACCTGGGCGAGCCCGGCCAGCAGCTCGCCGCGCGCACTCCCCTGCCAGGCCCCGCGGGCGCCCGTGTCGACGTACTCCCGGGTCAGGAAGGGGAGGTCGTCTCCGCGGTGAAAGTCGAAGACGCGGGCGATGCGGGGATGCGCCAGGGAGCGGGCCGCGCGACAGGCGTCGCGCAGCCGCTCCCAGTGATCCTGGAGCGGCTGCGCGAGACGGCGCACCGCCACCCGCTCGCCCAGCTCCAGGTCTTCGGCGAGCCACAGCTCGGTGCTGCCGGTCGGGTCGAGCAGCTCGACCAGCACGAAGCGATCGGCGAGACGCCGGCCTTCGGTCACGAGTCGCTCAGCTCTCGAAGGACGGACCCCGGATCACAGCGGCTGGGCCGCGGACAGGGGTCGGCTGGGCCGTGGCGCGAGGCCCTTCGGCAGCCCGGGATTCGCGAGCCAGGCCTCCTCGGTGGGGCGGCGGGGAGCGCGGTACACGTCGGCCACGATGTCGTTCTCGGCCCGGTAGAGATTCCGCATCAGGCGCTGCCACTCCTCGTACTGGGCCTCCGCCGTCCCGCTGAGCCGCAGCTGCGACTCTCCGAGCTCGATCACCACGGGCTGCACCTCGGCCTGGAAGGAGTCGCGCAGCTCGCGCAGGCCCGCCTCCCGGAGCTGGCGCTCCTGGCCGAGGTTGTTGATCTGGTTGATCTGCTCCTGGATGATCGCCGAGCCGACCGCGGCGGCCGCGATGGCCGCCGAGCTGTTGCCGGCCGCGCCCGCTCCGACGATCGCGGCCGTCGCCAGGGCGGCGCCGATGCCCCGAACGATCTGCTCCTGACGCAGCTTCTGGCGGGCTCGCACCTCCTCGCTGGAGGCCTTGCGCCAGTGCCAGTAGTTGTCGTCGATCTGCGCCGAGAAGTTCTGGTAGTACACGCCCATGGTCTCGAGGAACATCTCGTCGCGCAGCCGCACCTCGGCCGCCCGCTGCAGCATCGGGTCTTCCAGGGCCGGCAGGCGCAGCAGCCCGACCGTCCCGTCGGAATCGACGCTCAGGTAGCCCTCGAAGGACTCGGGGGAGAGATCTGCTGCGAACCTCAGCTCGGCGATGGTCGTGATTCGCTCCAGCTCCTCGGAGGAGAGGGAGCTGCGCGCCTCCGCGAGGTCGTTCGCGATGGTGTTGAACATGGGCTGGTAGGGATCCACCGCGGCCGACTTGGTGCCGTAGGAGCCCTCGGGAGCCGGCGTGCGATAGCTGCGCTCCAGCCACTCCCGGCCGGTGGCATCCCGGGCTCGCACCCTCAGCTCGAGCTCCAGCCCCGAGGACTCCAGGATCTCGGCCGTGACCAGCAGCTCCGAGGCGATGGGCTCCCGCGGAACCACCGTGGTCACACCCCACTGTCCGCTGCGCTCGAGCGTGTCGCGAAGCTGGACGGCCAGCAGCTTGGACTCGGCCTCGCGAATCTCGAGCGAGACGTTCGCCGGCGCAGCCTCGCCGGGCTCGAGCCCGGTGTCGAACTCCACCACGGCGACGTCCAGACGCGCGGCCTCCGGAAGGTCGGGCGGCGCCTGGGTGGCCCCGCTGGCCGTGGCGCTGCGCATCGGTGTCTGGCAGCCGATGCTGGCGAGCAACAGGCCCAGAGAACAGACGACGGCGAGACCTTGGACTGCGTGCTTCACGATCGACATCACTCCGAAGCTCTGCCGGTGGAGCCTCGTGCGAGGGACGGTCCACCGGGGCCGCGCGCACCGGGACGGTGCATCGAGCGGCGCGATTACTTCAGGCCCTTGTGCTTGCGGTACTCCTCCCAGTACAGCTCGCGCAGCTCGGGGTCCTCCTCCTGCATGGCGAGCTCTCGCAGCTGAGCGGCGAGCACGTCGTCGTCGGCGCCGTCGCCCACATCGGGCGGGACCGGAGCGCCGCTGCCGGTCGAGGCTCCGCCCTTGGGACGGCCGGATCGCGCGGTCGTCGTGGCCCCGGTCGACGACGGCCCCGAGGCCTGGCCCGAGCCCGACTGCCCACCCGCCTGGCCTCCGGACTGGCTCCCGGAGCCGGAGCCCGATCCCGAACCGCCGAGCGGATCGCCCGAGCTGCCGCTTCCCGAGCCCGAGCCCGACCCGCTGTCGCGATCGCCGGCGGAGGCCACGGCGGCCTGCTGCTCCTGCTGGAGGATCTGGTCGACCTGCGCCTGGTGCTCGGCCAGCGCCTCGAGGGCGCGCGCGACCTCCTCGTCGCTCGCGGCACTGCCGCTGCCGCTCGCGTAGTCGCCCCCGGAACCCGGTCCTCCTGCACCCCCGAAGGCCTCCAGCAGCTCCGGCGGAATGTCGCCGTAGTCGACACCGCTGCCACCCGAGCCCGCGCCGGCCTGCTGGCCACCCTCGCCCTCGGAGCCGGCCCCCGAGGCGCCCGCCTGCTGACCCGCCGAGCCCTGCTGCTGGCCGCTGCTCCCCTGGCCGCCCGACTGCGAGCCGGACTGGCCCTGGGCTCCCGCCTGCTGACCCGCCGAGCCCTGCTGCTGGCCGCTGCTCCCCTGGCCGCCCG
>CAZYOL010000007.1:0-52193 GCA_964649065.1 uncultured Spirochaetales bacterium | reverse complement strand
AAGGCGAGATCGAGGGGCACCCCGCGCCCGTCGAGCCGATGGCCCATTCGATTCACGTGCTCTCGGGGGTCCTCGAGAGGGCGCGCGAGCAGGGCGTGCTCGACGGCGCACTGAAGCCCGAGCACCTGGCCTCGCAGATCCACCACGGCGCGCAGTTTGCCGCGATCCAGTGGGCACTCGGCCGGATCGACGACGCCCGCTTCGAAGCGCGCGCCCTCTACGGCTTGAACCTCGCTCTTCTCGGCAGCGTCTCGGCGGACCGCCGCCCGGAGTTCCGATCGCAGCTCGAGGGGCTCGGGCGCAGGCTTCGCGTGTCGACGGCGAGGCGTCCGTGAGGCGCCGCCTCACCGGTGGAGCCGACGGAGGCCGGCGGGAACGGGGCTGCTGCCACCCGCAATCCACGAGCGCTGGGATTCGCCCGCGAGTGGCGGAGCGAGGAAGCTAGCGTGACCTCCTGCAGCGACCTCCGCCTGGTGGGCATCGGTGCCTCACCGTACACGCGCAAGCTCCGCGCGGCGCTGCGCTACCGGCGGATTCCCTACCGATTCGTCGTCGTCGGGAGCCCGGAGGCGGCGGCCCTGCCGAAGCGTCCGCTGCCGCTCCTGCCCTACCTGGTCTTCCCGGGACGAGCTGACGAGCCTTCGGTCGCCATGTCGGACACCACGCCGATCCTCGATCGCCTCGAAGAGCGTTACCCCGATCGGCGGATGCGGCCCGCCGACCCTGCTCTCCGCCTGATCGACATGCTGCTCGAGGACTACGGCGACGAATGGCTGAGCAAGTGCATGTTCCACTATCGCTGGTCGTACGCGCCGGATACGAAGAAGGCGAGCGCATACATGCCCTACGGGCAGGCGATGCAGATGACGCGCAAGCAGGGCGATCGCTTCGAGAAAGCCATCGCCGAGCGACAGATCTCACGGATCGGCGTCGTCGGCTCCAATGCGGTGACGGCCCCGATCATCGAGGCCAGCTGGCGGCGCTTCCTGGAGATCTTCGACGCGCACATCCAGGGCCAGCCCTATCTCCTCGGCCAGCGAGCCGGTGGCGGTGACTTCGCCTGCTACGGGCAGATGACGATGCTGGTCATCACCGATCCAACGCCCGGCCAGATCGCCTTGGAGATCTCTCCGCGGGCATACGCCTGGACGGAGAGGCTCGAGGATGTGAGCGGGGAGGAGGTGAGCGAATCGGACTGGATCGACCTTTCCGACCCGCCGCCCACGCTGCGCGATCTCCTCAGCGAGCTGGGCCGCGTCTACGCGCCCTTCATGCTCGGCAACGAGGCAGCGGTAGCGAGCGGCGCTCCGCGCGTCGAGTGTGAGGTCGACGGGCAGCGCTGGGTGCAGGAGCCCTTCGTCTACCAGGCGAAGTGCCTGCGCTGGCTCCGCGAGGCCTTCGCCGCCCTCGACGAGGAATCTCGACGGAGAGTGCGCGCCGTCCTCGAGGGGACGGGCTGCGAGCTGCTGCTGGCCCGAGATCGAGAGGACCGTCAGGCCACGAACGATCGAGGAAAGGAACGCGCATGATCGAACTCTATACGGCCCCCACCCCGAACGGCTGGAAGGCATCGGTGACCCTCGAGGAGCTCGAGCTGCCCTACCAGGCGCACGCCGTCGACCTCACCCGGAACGTCCAGCGGGAGGAGTGGTTCCTCCGCTTGAATCCCAACGGTCGAATCCCCGTGATCGTGGATCGCGACGCGGAAGATCTCGTCGTCTTCGAGAGCGGCGCGATCATGATCTACCTGGCCGAGAAGACTGGAGGTTTGCTTCCGGAGTCATCGGCCGGTCGTTACGCCGCCCTCCAGTGGCTGATGTTCCAGATGGGTGGTCTCGGACCGATGATGGGGCAGGCCAACGTCTTCTTCCGCTACTTCCCGGAGAAGATTCCGTCGGTGATCTCCCGGTACCAGAACGAGGGGAGACGGCTCTTCGAAGTCCTCGACCGGCGCTTGTCAGAGGCGGCGTGGCTCGCGGGCGATTCGTTCACGATCGCCGACATCGCCAACTGGTGCTGGGCGCGGACCTATCGGTGGTCCGGGATCTCCCGCGAAGGCCTGCCGAACCTCGAGCGTTGGATGGATGCGATCAAGGAGCGGCCTGCCTGTCGCCGGGGGATCGAGGTGCCCTTCGCCCTGCCGAAGGTCGCAGCGGATCCCGAGGCAGAGAAGAGGTTCGCCGAGAACGCGCGCAAGTCCCTCCAGACCTGAGGCTCCGGCGGCCGGCTCTCGCGGCTCTGCGCAAGAGCGGGAGACTGCCTCCCCGGGGCGGTCGCCCTTCTCCAGATGGAGCGCTCATGGAAGACCGATACACGATGTACGGGGCGCCGGCGTCGCACTTTGCCGGAAAGCTGCGCGCCTACCTGAACTACAAGGGCGTCGACTATGTCGAGCGCGTTCCTTCTGCGCTGCAGCTCACGCGCCTCGGACGACGCCTCGGATTCCGAGCGCTTCCCATCCTGGAGCTACAGCCCGGGGAGTACCTGGTCGACACGCCGCTGATCATCGATGAGCTCGAGAGGAGGCATCCGGAACGCCCCGTACGCGCCAGGACGCCGGTTCAGGTCTTCGCGTCCATGTTGCTCGAGAACTGGTTCGACGATGGCTGGATCGCCGTCTCGATGATGACCCGGTGGCTGCACGACGAGAACTGGAACACGCTCTTGCGGGCGGAGATTGCGCAGGGCCTCTTCCCGTCTCTGCCCGGATTCCTGAGTCGCCCCCTCGCGGAGAAGACCTTGAGGCGATACTTGACGGACGCCCTGCCGTACGTCGGAGTCACGCCGGACCAGAGCGAACTGCTCTCGAGATGGGCGCTGACGACACTCGATCGCCTCGAAGAGCATTTCGAGCATCACAGCTACTTGTTCGGCGGGCGGCCCACGACGGCGGACTACGGCTTGCTGGGACCTCTGCTCGGGCACCTCAACCGGGACCCCTGGCCGCGTCGGGAATGGATGGCCCCACGGCCGGCGCTCCAGAGCTGGGCCGACTTCGCGGGCAGGGGCGGAGCCGCCACGGGCGAGCTTCTCGAAGAGGACTCCGTACCCGCGACCATCACGCCGATCTTCGAAGCCCTCTTCGCAGAGTTCCCGATCTACATCCGCGAGGCCGTTTCGAGCCTGGAGAAGAAGATCGAAGCCCAGAGCCTGAAATCCGGGGACGAGGTCACGCGGATCCTGCCGAAGGTCCGGTATCCGCTGCTCGGCGAGCGCTTCGAGAGGAACCCGTGGACGTACACGATCTGGCGGATGCAACGCATCCAGGAGGCCGTCGAGAAGAGGTCTGCCCCGGAGCAGGAGGCGGTTCGCCGATGGTGCGCCGCCATGGGCGACGAGGAGCTTCCCTCCATGGATCTCGGGCCCAGGCTCGAGCGCAGGGGGCTGACGGCCGCCCTGGCCTGAGCGAGCGCCCGGCTCCGGAGTCCTGGCCCCCGGGAGAGGGGCAGCTGCAGGGCTTGCTTCTCTCGCGTTTCCTGGCCGCGGCTCACTTCGAGGCGCGCGCGGCGATCTCCGTGGCGCGCCCGAGCGTATCGAGTCGTCGTCGGAGGTCGGAGCCCACCGGATGGAGCATCAGCAGGTCGATGCCGACCTCGGCATAGCGGCGCAGCCGGGCTTCGACCGCCGCCTCGTCTCCGAGGATCGCCGTCTTCATCACCATCTCGTCGGGCACCGCGGCGACCGCCTCCGGCCGCCTCTTGGCGAGCCAGAGAGCGCGGACCTCCTGGCACGCGCCCTCGAAGCCGCCGCGCGCGTAGGCATCGTTGTAGAAGTTCATCGTCGGAGAGCCCATCGCCGAGAGCTGGAAGGCGAGCTGCGTCTTGAGGCCGGGAAATAGCTTCTCCGGATCGTCGGTGAAGGCGATGCTCGCGTCGACGCAGAGGGTGAGGTCGTCGAGCCTGCGGCCGGCCTTCTCGGCACCTCTGCGCAGGAATGCAAGGTGCGCTTCCGGGGCATCGGGCGTGAACGAGGTGCCGAGCCAGCCGTCCGCGATCTCGCCGGTCATCTCGAGCGCGCGGGGCGCCAGCGTCGCGAGGTAGATCGGCACCTCGGTCGGCGGCTGGGAGATCGCGAGCGGCTTTCCCTGGCCGCCGGGCCGCGGCAGCGTAATTGCCTTGCCTTCGTAGGCCAGCTTCTCGCCGCGACACGCCTGCCGGATGATCTCGACCGTCTCGCGCATCCGCGTCGCCGGCCGGTCGAAGGGCTGCCCGTGCAGCCCCTCGACGACCTGCGGCCCGGAGTTGCCGAGGCCTAGCAGGAAGCGGCCGTTCGTGATCGTGTCCATCGAGAGCGCGGTCATCGCGGTCGCGGCCGGCGTCCGTGCGCAGAGCTGCATGATGCCCGTGGCGAGCTTGAGCTTCTCCGTGCGTGCGGCAAGGAAGGCGATCGGTGCGATCGCGTCCATGCCCCACGCCTCGGCGCTCCACGCCGAGTCGACGCCGAGCTTCTCGGCCTCGGTCGCAAAGGCGAGCATCGCTTCGAACTGCTCGCGGCCCCCGGTCGTCGGTCCGCCGACGCGGATCGCGGTCTTCATGCCTTCAGGAGGCGAGCGAGCCGCGCGTCGATGATCTGCTCGGCCTCGCCCATGATGCGGTCGATGAGCTCCTGGCAGCTCGGGATGTCGTGGATCAGGCCCGCGACCATGCCGCAGGACCAGGCGCCCGCGTCCATGTCGCCTTCGGTCATGATGCGCGGGTAGACGCCGGCGACTTCGGGCAGGATGTCCTCGAAGCCGAGGTCGGCGCCGAGCTCGCGCTCCTTCTGGAGCAGTCGCTCGACAGCTTCGTTCGAGAGCACGCGCTCGGTGTTGCGCAGCGGACGCATGATCAGCCGTGTGTCGAGCTCCGATGCCGCGACGATGGCCTTCTTCACGTTCTCGTGCACGGGCGCCTCCTTCGTCGCGATGAAGCGCGTGCCCATGTTCATGCCCTCGGCGCCCATCGCGAGCGATGCGACGAGCGAGCGGCCGTCGGCCATGCCGCCCGACGCAACGAAAGGGATCTCGAGCTCGTCGGCGGCGCGCGGCAGCAGGATCATGTTCGGGATGTCGTCCTCGCCCGGATGCCCGCCGCACTCGAAGCCGTCGACCGACGCCGCGTCGCAGCCGATCTGCTGCGCCTTCAGCGCGTGCCGGACCGAGGTGCACTTGTGGATGATCTTGATGCCGGCCTCCTTCAGGATCGGCAGCACCGGCTGCGGGTTGCGACCGGCCGTCTCGACGATCTTCACGCCGCCTTCGACGATCGCCTTCGCGTAGGCCGGGTAGTCCGGCGGGGTCAACGCGGGCAGGAAGGTCAGGTTTACGCCGAAGGGCTTGTCGGTCATGTCCTTGCAGCGCGCGATCTCGCTCGCGAGATCGTCGGCGGAGCGCTGGGTCAGGCCGGTGATGATCCCGAGCCCGCCCGCGTTCGACACGGCGGCCGCCAGCTCGGCGAAGCCCACGTAGTGCATGCCACCCTGGATGATCGGGTGCTCGATCCCGAATATCTCGGTGATCTCAGTCTTCATCGTCGTCTCCTCGGAGGGTCGTTGGGGCCGCATTTGGCAGCGCTCGGCCGCGGACTGATCCACGGTTTCTCTTCGGCAGATGGACCGCGGCGCGGCCACCCGGGGCCGGGCGCGATCTCGAGATCGGTCGCGTCGAGAGCGTTGCCGGCGGCATCGACGGCGACGAGGCCGGCCACCTGGCGCCCGGTGCGGCGCTCACGGAACACGGCGGGGGCGTTCCCCTCGCCGAAGACCCAGCGGTCTCCCCAGAGCCGGAGGGCAGTGATCGGAAGCCAGAGATCGCGTCCCTTCCGCGTGAGCGTGTAGGCATAGCGCCGACCCGGCTCGTCGAGCCGCTCCTTCTCGAGGACGCCGTGCTCGACGAGCCTGGCGAGCCGGTCGCTGAGTACGTTCTTCGCGATCCCGAGCTTCGCCTCGAACTGCTGAAAGCGGGTCGCGCCGAGCAGGGCATCCCGGACGATCAGGAGCGTCCACCAGTCCCCGAGCTGCTCGAGGGCCTGCGCGACGCCGCAGTTCATCTGGTCGAAGCGGGTCCGGGACATCCGTCTCCTGGGCTGGGGCTCCTGCACCGGGGTCAGGGGCGTTGCAAGTTGCCTGAAGCAACCTACGATGTCGAGCCTGTGTCGTCAAGCGATGCGCGAGGATGGGCTCGCGAGGATGGGCTCGGGAGGAGAGATGAAGCAGCGACTGGCTCTGGTCGCAGGCCTCGCGGGAGCCTTGCTGTGTACACCGTCGGCCTCCACTTCCGTGCGCGCCCCGATCGAGCTGGACATCGAGCTGGGCCAGGAGACGGCGAAGCAGATCCGCCAGAATCCGCGGGAGTATCCGATCCTGCCTCGGTCGAAGCATCCAGAGGTCTACGGATGTCTGGACGGAATCAAGCGGAGCATCCTGGATTCCGGCGCAGTGAAGTATGCCGACGACTTCGCATGGGAGCTCCACGTCATCGACGACCCGGATACGCTCAACGCGTTCGCGACTCCGGGCGGATACATCTACATCTATACGGGGCTGCTCTTCTATCTCGACGGGGAAGACGAGATCGCCGGCGTCCTGGGGCACGAGATCGCCCATGCGGACCTGCGACATTCGATGCAGCAGATGCAGCAGGAAAGGCGGCGCAAGCTCCTCGGTCGCCTTGCGGGCGGCAACAAGGGTGCACTGAGTGAGCTGCTCGGTCTGAGACACAGCCGATCCGACGAGGCGGAGGCCGATCGGGCTTCCGTCACCTACCTCTGCGAGACCGACTACGATGCCGCCGGCGCGGCGGGCTTCTTCGAAAAGCTGGACGCCGAGGGCGGGCGGGAGCGGCCCCCGTTCGCGAGCACGCACCCCAGCTCCGAACACCGAGTCCGGGACATCGAGGACGAGGCCCGCGCACGAGGCTGCACGGGAATCGCGACCCACTCCGATCGATACGCGGAGATGCTCGAGACTCTGCCCGAGCAGGCGGACCAGGGCGCGAGGCGGAGGCGCCCCCCCGTCGTGCGCCCGAAGCCGAGGGTCCGGCGACGTTGAGAGCGCCCTCGCGGGGACTCCTGGCTCTGCGGACCTGCCGGCGTGGGGTTTCTCCCTCGTGAGAAGGTGACTATCGTCTGGCGGGGGCCCTGGGGGCGGAGAGGAGGGTCCCTCGGACGGCCGTCGGGGCCGGGGTGACCCGCCGATCGTGCAGAGGGTGAGGTGATGCAAGCAGCGGAGCAGACGCAGGGGCTGGACGCGGATCATGAGCCCACCGGACGGGTGCTGATCCTCCAGCTCGATGCGGCGGATGCGGAGACCCTCGAGTCGGGCATCGCGACCGGCACCTTCCCGACCTTCGGGCGCCTGCGCGACGCGGGGGCCTGGGGCCGGGTCGACTCGCCGCCGGGCTTCGGGAGCGGCGCCGCCTGGGCGAGCTTCGCCACCGGCGTCTCGCCCGCGCGCCACGGCCGCTACTTCTACCGGCAGGTGGTGCCCGGAGACTACGCGGCACAGGCCTTCCACGGCGACGACTTCCGCGCTCCGGCCATCTGGGAGCACCTCAGCGATGCGGGGCGCCGCGTCGCGGTGCTCGATTCTCCCAGCATGGGGGTCGTCGAGGGAATCAACGGGATCAGCGTCGCGGACTGGATCACCCACGATCTCGTCTACCAGGAGCTCCGGACCTCGCCGCCCGGGCTGGCGGCCGAGCTGACCGCGCGCTTCGGCAGCAATCCCCTGATGAAGTGCGACCAGCCCGGGGGACGGGATCGCGCCGGCCACCGCCACCTGATCGAGCAGCTCCTCGATCGCATCGCCCGGAAGGAGCGGGCGACCCGCCACTATCTCGGCGCCGAGCCCTGGGACCTCTTCGTCATGGCCTTTGCAGAGCCCCACTGTGTGGGTCACCAGTGCTGGCACCTGCGCGATCCCCGGCACCCGCTCCACGACCCCGGCGATGCCGCCGCCCTGCCGGACCCCGTCGTCTCCGTCTACGCGGCGATCGACTCGGCGATCGGGCGCATCCTCGAAGACGTCGGGCCGGAGACGACCGTGATCGTCTTCTCGGCCACTGGAATGGGGCCGAACTACACTGGGAACCTCGTGCTCGACGAGGTGCTGCGGCGAATCGACGGTGTGGAGGCGACGGCGCCCGCAGCCCTCACCGCGGGTCTCAAGCGCGCGCTCAAGGGCGTCCTTCCGCTCGGCATCCGGCGCCGGTATCGCCCCCTGAAGCGGCGCGTCGAAGAGGGCGTGCAGGTCGGCGACCGCGCCAGGCGAAGGTGCTTCGCCGTACCCCACAACGACATCTCCGGTGCGGTCCGCCTCAACCTGGTGGGGAGGGAGCCCCGCGGTCTGCTGCACCGCGGCGCCGAGGTCGACGCCTACGTGGAGGAGCTCACCGAGGCGCTCCTCGCACTTCGCAACCTCGATACCGGCGGCCCCGTCGTGGAGCGCGTCGTGCGCGTCGCCGACCACTGCTCCGGCCCCTACCTCGACGACCTGCCCGATCTCTTCGTCGTCTGGAGCCGCGAGAGCTATCCGGATCGCATCGGCTCCGAGCGCATCGGCGAGATCACCTTCCGCCATCGCGGCAACCGGACGGGCGACCATCTGCCCTCGAACGTCTTCTTCGCCGCCGGTCCCGGCGTCGCGCCCGGCCGCCTCGACGGCCGGTCGATCTACGACTTCGCTCCGACGGTGGCGGCCCTGGTCGGAGTGCCCCTCCCCGGCTCGGACGGCCTGGTGATCGACGCGCTCGTGGAGGGGGGCGCGGCCCGGCGCGAACGCCGGCCCGCCTGAGGGACCTGACGTCTGCTGCGAGCCGCGTCGGGCGGCTCCTGCAAGAGAGTCGACCACATCGCCGGCGAGCGCCGCCAGTATCTCTGGTTCGTGAGCGCTCGGCATCGAGGTCCATGCGCTGGTCTCGGTTCCCTGTGGCCACGCACCGGCCGCGACGCGCTCGAGGCCTCGGCGCGCGGCCTCGTGGACGTCCAGCTCAAGCTCTTGCGGGTCGGCACGAGGGCGTCCGGTCTGGTGAAGACCGGCACCACCGGTGCCGCGGCCCGTGGTGATACCCCCGCCTCGCCCCGCCTGCTGCCATGGGCGCGACAGAGGTACCTCTCCGGCGGCGGAGCTCTTCGGTCGTCACGACCGGCCCATCAGGATCCTCGCGATCGCCGTCGCGTTCGGGAAGGAGCCCGTGATCCCGGACATCATGTAGCCGGCGTCCGTGATCAGGGTGATGCCGTTGATTCCGGCCGCCGCGTCGCTGCACAGGAAGAGCAGCGGGTAGGCCTGCTCCACAGGCGTCGAGGTCTCGATGCCCGTCTCCGCGCGGAAGTCGGCTCCGAAGCCGAGCCAGACGTCCTTGTTGGCCTGGGCCAGCGGCGTATCCGTCGGTCCCGGGCAGATCGCATTGATGCGGATGCCGCGCTTCAGCATCGCAAAGGCCTGGCTGGCCACGTAGGCGCAGATGGCCTGTTTGGTGTGCATGTAGTTGCACTTCTGGTGCTCCTCGAACCAGGCGGCCGCGGCGTCGAAATCGGGCCTGTCGATCAGCTCCGCCAGCTCCTCCAGGTTCGCCTCCCAGCCGAGGCCAGCGGCCGAGGAGATGAAGCCGATGGCGGCCCCGCGGCCGAGCTTCCCGGCGTCGATCATGCGGTCGATCAGGTGGCGGTGGCCGACGAAGTTGATCCGCTCGATCGCCGGCGTCCCGTCGGCCACCCCGGCGCAGGCGAGGAGCGCGTGGATCGACCCCCCACACTCGTCCACGGCCGCGTCGATCGAGGCCTTCTCGGCGAGATTCAGGCGGATGGCCTTTGCACCGGGGAGGCGCACATCGGCGAAGTCCATCACCAGCACCTCGGCGCCGGCGTCCAGGGCCAGCTCGGCGGCCGCAGCGCCCATCCCGGTGGCACCGCCGACGACGAGTACGCGCTTGCCGTCGAATCGGAAGGCATCGAAGAGCGACATAGTGGATCTCCTGCTTTCTCGGGGATGACCTCAGGCGACGACGCCGCGGGCCTTGAGGTCGATGATCGCTTCCCAGTCGAGGCCGAGCTCGCCCAGGATCTCGTCCCCGTGCTCGTTGAACTCGGGTGCGCGCGCCGGGGCCGCCGGCTCCTCGTCGTATTGGACGGGCGCCGCGACCAGCCGGAAGGACGTGCCGTCGGCCGTCTCGCAGTCTTGGAGATAGCCGTTGGCGACCGTCTGCGGGTCCTCGGCGGCCTCGAGCGTGTTCTGCACGATGCACCACTGCCCCTCGAAGGATGCGAGTCGCTCGCACCACGCCTCGAGGCTGGCCGAGGCGAAGATCTCCTCCAGGATCGCGCAGGCCTCGCTCGTGTGCTCCGCGAGCTTGGCCGCATCGGCGAAACGCGGATCGTCCTTCAGCTCCGGTCGCTCGAGGGTGTCGCAGATGAGCGGCCAGTACTTCCCCGGTTGGAGGCAGGTGAAGGCGAGCCAATGCCCGTCCTTCGTCTGATAGTTGCGCGTCAGCGGGTTGAAGGCCGGCCGGTCGGCCGGCGGCGCCGCCCATGGCATCTTCAGCACCATCGAGAGCGCCACGGCCTGGCCCATCGCCCACAGCCCGGTTCCCAGCAGGGACACGTCGACGACGGTGGCCTTGCCGGTGCGCTCGCGGTGGAACAGCGCGCCCATGATGCCGCCGGCGATGGTCATGCCGCCGATCGAGTCGCCGAAGCCCGGTGCCGGAGGCACCGGAACCAGCGGGTCCTCGGGGCGACGGGCGCCCGCGGCCACACCGGCGCGCGCCCAGAAAGCGAGTGAATCGTAGGAGCCCTTGTCCGCATCGGGCCCGCGCTCGCCCTGGCCGGTTCCCCGCACGTAGATGATCTTCGGGTTCGCCGTCTGGATGTCTTTGACGTCGATCGCGAGCCTCTGCCGCACGCTCGGGAGCTTGTTGGTGAGGAAGACGTCGCAGCTCGCCGCGATCTTGTAGAGGATGTCGACTCCGTCGGCGGAGCCGAGGTCGAGGCCCAGGCTCCGCTTGCCCCGGTTCGAGTGCTCGAGCAGCACGTGGACGTTCCCGGGGACGACGGCGATGCCGCTCTTGGCGAGGCCGCGCATCCCGTCACCGCGGGTGACGTGCTCGATCTTGATGACGTCTGCCCCGAGGTCGGCCAGCACGGCGGAGGCCGCCGGAACGAAGGTGTGCTCGGCCACCTCCAGAATGCGAACGCCTTCGAGAATCCTCGTCATGCGGTCCTCCCTCACCTCGTTCATACGGACAGGATCGAAACCCCCGCCACACCGGGCGCGCCGTAGAGCTGCGTGTACCCGACCTTCGGATCGCCCGGAACCTGCCGCTCGCCGGCCTGACCGCGTAGCTGGAGTACCACCTCGTAGACCTGGCGCAGACCCGACGCTCCGATCGGCTCGCCGTTTGCGAGCAGACCGCCGTCGGTGTTCACGGGCAGGCGCCCGCCGATCTCGAGCTCGCCCTCGGCGACGAGCTTCTCCTGGTCGCCGTCGGCGCAGAAGCCGTTCTCGGCGAGGTGGATCACCTCGGCGCCAGCGTCGGTGTCCTGGAGCTGGATGACGCCCACGTCCTCGGGTCCGATGCCGGCCTTCTCGTAGGCGGCGCGAGAGGCGTCGACCGTCGGCCCGGGCATCTCCTCGATGGGGAGCCAGGGGCTGTGCACCTCGAAGGCACCGAGCCGGCGAGTGCGAACGGTGCTCGCCCGCAGGTAGATCGGCTTGTCGGTGTAGCGGTGCGCCCGGTCGGCGCGGCAGAGCACCACGGCCGCCGCCCCCTCGTCGGGGCTGCAGAACATGTACTGCGTGAGCGGATGGCTCAGCATGCGGGAGCCCAGAATCGCCTCCTCCGACATCGGCTTGCGGCGGAAGGCATTCGGGTTGAGGGCCCCGTTGCGGAGGTTCTTGGCGACGACGCGGGCCAGGGTGGCCGAAGAGATACCGTGGTCGCCCATGTACTTGTTGATCTTCATGCCGAAGAACTTGGGGGTGAGGAACTGCCCCTGCTCGCCGTACCACGAGGGGCAGGCGTAGAGCCGCGGGTCGGAGCTGAATGCGCCGGGCAGGTGCTTGTCCATGCCGATGGCGATCCCGAGGTCGTGCTCGCCCAGTCGGATCGTATCGGCGGCGAGCGAGAGGACGCTGCCCGCCGTGGCGCAGCCGTTGTAGACGTTGGTGAAGGGGATGCCCGTGAGCCCAAGGAAAGCTACCACCGCGTCGGGGTTGTCGATCTCGTAGCTCCCGGCGAAGGCGAACTGGATGTCGCGCCACTCGATGCCCGCGTCGGCGAGCGCAGCCCGGACGGCGATCGCGCCCATGTCGATGCCGGTTCGCTCTCCAAAGCGGCCGAAGGGATGCAGCCCCACGCCTACGATCGCGACGTCCATCTCGTCCTCCTGCGCTCGGCGCCGGCTGCGCCGATTCCCGCTCCGGGCCCGTCCGTCGCGTCGCCGACGGGCCGGAACGCGAAGGTCACGACCTCGTTGCCCTCCTCGTCCCTGCGGAACGGCACCAGCACCAGCTCCATCTCCATCCCGTTCTCGAGGCCCTCGGTCGCGGTGAGGCGGCTCTCGACGCGAACTTCACCTCCCAGCTCCACGTAGCCCACGCCGTAGGGGACGAAGTCGTCACCCGTCGGCCCCATGTAGGGCGGCGAGGGCGGCGGGAACTCCTGGGTGGTCCAGGCCCAAAGACGACCGCGCCGCGCCAGCAGGTGCTCGCCCATCTCGGTGGAGGCACAGCGCGGGCACGCGGCCTGGGACGGGAAGGTGACGATTCCGCACCGGCTGCAGCGACCGCCGATCAGCCGGGGCTCATCCGGAGGCCCGTTAAAGAGGCCCTCCGCGATCGGAACTCGCGCCATTCCTAACGCTCCTCTCCTCGCTCGGCGAAATCGAAGTCCTCGAGCACCCCTCGGAAGCGCTCTTCGACGAGCCGCCGGGTCCGCGGGTGCGTCAGCACGTGGAGGCGGTTGGCGCGGATCGCGCGCACCACGACCGGCCCCACGGCCTCGGCTGGCATGGCGAAGTCGGCCAGCCGGGCTGCATCCCTTCCCCCGGCTTCGGGAGTGAGCTCGGGGACAGCCTGGGCGCCGAAGGCCTCGGGTCGGTTCTCGGCGGAGGTGCCCATCAGGTTGGATGCGACGACGCCGGGACACAGCACGGACACGCCGATGCCGTGGTCGGCGAGCTCGGCCCGCAGCATCTCGCTGTAGCCCACACAGGCGTACTTCGAAGCCGTGTAGGCGCCGATCGGCGCCCGCACCTCCGAGACCAGCCCGCCCAGCGAGGCCGTGGTCAGGATGTGCGCGTCGGGCGCGCTCTCGCGGAGCGCCGGCAGGAAGGCAGCGACCGTCTTCACGACCCCCAGGACGTTCACGGACAGGGTGTACTCCCAGTCCTCGCTGGTGTGGGTGGCGAGAGGGCCAATGCGCGCGAGCACCCCCGCGTTGGCGCACAGCAGGTTCAGGCGGCCGGCCCGGGCGACGGTCTCCTTGGCGGCCGCGGCGAGAGACTCGACCGACGTCACGTCGACGCCCACGCCGAAGGCTCGCCCGCCCGCGGACTCCACCTCCCCGGCGACCGCCTCGGCCTTCGACGTCTGCAGGTCGGCCACGGCGACGGTCATGCCCTCGGCCGCGAGGCCGAGGGCGAGGCCGCGCCCGATGCCGCTTCCTCCGCCGGTGACGACGGCGACTCGCCCCTTCAGATCGTCCATCGGCACCCGCTCAGTCCTTCTCCCACAGGTCGGGGTCGTCCCACGGCCGGTCGAGCGGCTGCATGTTGCCGCCGTAGGGGGTGAACTGGGTCATGCCGAGGACCTCCATCAGCTGCCCGTAGTCGAGGTCGTCCATGGCGGCCCGCTTGAAGGGCCGGGTGAAGGTCCTGCGCGTGTGGCGCAGGACGATCGGCGAGTGGCGCAACAGGTAGCGCGCGATCTCCCAGGCCCGGTCGAGCACCCGGTCCTTGGGCAGCACCTCGTTCACGGCGCCCCACTCGTGGGCCATCTGGGCCGTGATCTTCTGGGCCATGAGCTGGGCGTAGCGGAAGCGATTGCGGCCGAAGACGAGCGGCCAGACGTTCTGGAGCCCGTCGCCGGGCGAGAGATTGCGCGGAAAGTGGGCCAGATCCTGGAAGTAGGCGTCCTCGGAGGCCAGCACGACGTCGCACATGAAGGCCAACTCCGAGTGGATGTTCGCAGGGCCGTTCACGGCGGCGATCATGATGGCGTCGATCTCGAGCAGGTTGATGTGCCGGAGCCGCCCATACCAGGCCATCTCCTCCGCCCACTCGGTAGGGCCCTCGAAGAAGGGCCGCTTGCCCCTCGGCCGTCCCCAGTCGGCGTTGAAGTTCTCACCCGTGCCGGTGTAGATCACGACGCGCAGGTCGCGATCGCCGGCCACGTCGTTGAAGAGATTCGCGGTGTCGTGGTGCATCCGCTCGTCCCAGACTGCGGGCCCCCCGTCGCGGTGCATGCGCATCAGCAGAATGCCGTCCTCGGTCTTCTCGAGGGCGTAGTCCGGGTACCGGTCGCGGTACTCCTCGAAGCGGGTCAGGCGCGGCATTTCCGATCCTCCTCGAAGACCTGCACGTCAGGGACGGGGTTCCAGGATCCGGTCGATCCGCGCGGAACCGCCGTTCAGCACCTCGGGCTGCTTCCAGACCTCGACGGCGTAGGACACCATCAGAAGCGAGTACAGGAGCTGGAGCAGCCGCTCGGCGTCGGCGGGCAGCTCGTCGAGGGGGAAGCGGTCGCACCAGGCGATCGCCTCCTCGGCGCGGGGGTAGAAGGCGTCGTAGAAGGCCTGCAGCTCCTCCATGGAGCTCGCGAGGCGGCGCGCCCAGCGCTCGGGCTCCGTCGCCAGGCACCAGGTGGCGGCCCAGGGCTCGAGCTCGGCGAAAGCCGGCGGCAGCAGCGCGTAGCTCATCGCGTCGGGCCTCCCGCTCGCTCGCGGAGGTAGGCGCCGACCCAGTCGCCCACAGTCTTGTGGAAGTGGCGGACCAGAACCTCCTGGTCGTTCAGCGGGAAGCGGTCGAAGGCTCCCTGTTCGAGCCCCATCTGGGTGCCGTCGAGGGTGCCGCAGTCCTGCAGCGCGTACTCCTTGAAGGTGAGCGCGGCGTACTCGTGGGCCAGGCGCTCGCGGACGCTCGTGGCGGGCACGAAGTGGAGGTCGCCCTCGTAGACGTGCGTGTTGTGCGAGGTCGGCCAGTAGCGGTAGGTGACGAACCAGCCGCGCTCGTAGACCAGGATCTCGAGGTTCGGGAAGACCTGGAAGTTGTCGATCCCCCAACGCTTGATTCCCGACGGGTTGACGCCGGGGGCCTCGCCGATCTCCGGCGCGTCCCAGGGCCCCGTGCTGCCGCTGCGGGTGAGCGCCTCCGCGGGGTAGAGGTGCTCCTCGGGCCACAGGTGCTTGTAGGTCCCGCTGGTGCTCACCATGCGATGGGGTCCGTCGATCTGGTAGTGCGCGCCCTCGAACTCGTACTCGGGGTTCTGGGCCTCGGGCGTCGGGCCGAGCTGGTGCGTGTGCAGCGGCGGCACGTGGTAGTACTCCTGGAAGGCGTCGCTGAAGACCTTCCAGTTGCTCTCGTTCTCCGCGCGGAACGAGTAGCGCTCGGTCATGGAGTCGAAGGGATAGCCTTCGAGGGCCCCGACCATCGGGCCCAGGTACTCGCGTAGCGTCCAGCGGGGCTCGCGGTCGAGGTTCACGAAGACGAAGCCGGCCCAGGTCTCGCAGTGCAGCGGGGACAGGCCGAGATCCTCCTTGCGCAGGTCGAAGAACTCGCCTTCCTGATGGACGTAGGTGCAGCCGCCGTCGAGGCCGAAGCGCCAGCCGTGGTACTTGCAGACGAGCTGGCGCGCGCGCCCGCAGGACTCGCCGCGGGGCGTGCCTTCCCACAGCAGGCGGTTGCCGCGGTGCCGGCACACATTGTGGAAGGCGCGGACCTCGCCGTCGCGATCCCGAGTGACGATCACCGAGGTCCGCAGGCCGGGCAGGCTCTTGGTGAAGTAGCTGCCGCCGCTGGGCAGCTGCTCGATCCGCCCGACGTTGAGCCAGGCGCGCTTGAAGACGGCCTCGCGCTCCGCCTCGTAGAACGCGGGCGACACGGAGTCCTCGAAGGAGACGTCCGCCGTGCCGAGCTCCGGGTGGTGCTCGGTCCAGCTGCCTTCGGCCGGCTTGGGGAATCGGGGCATCGGCGTCCTTCTTCGCGCGGGGGTCGAAGCTCCGGCCCAGCGGCCGGAAACCCCATTCTCCGCCAGAGAGAACTTTGTTGCAAGCCAGTTCCGACCGGTTCATACTCGGATCGGAGCACTCGGAGGCAGCAATGGCAGCGACGGAGCGGGTCGCCGTGGTCACCGGCGCGGCGTCGGGCATGGGCCTGGCGATCGCGAGGCGTCTCGCGGCCGGGGGCGACCGGGTCGCCCTCCTCGACCTCCGGGACGAAGAGGTGGTCCGGGCGGCCGAGGCGCTCCGCGAGGCGGGCGCCAAGGCGATCGGCGTGGGAGCCGACGTCACCGATCGGGGAGCCGTCGAAGGCGCGCTCGGGAAGGTGCGAGCGGAGCTCGGGCCGGTCGGAATCATGGTCACGGCGGCCGGGCTCGACGCCTTCGAGCGCTTCGGTGAGATCACGCCCCAGAGCTGGGAGCGGATCCTCGCGGTGAACCTCACGGGCACCTTCCACTGCCTGCAGGCCGCGGTGACCGACATGCTCGAGGCCCGTTGGGGGCGGATCGTGACGATTTCCTCGTCCAGCGCTCAGTCGGGCTCCGCGAACATGGCCCACTACGTCGCGGCGAAGGCCGGCGTGGTCGGCCTGACCCGGGCCCTCGCCCTGGAGCTCGCAAGGAAGGGGATCACGGTCAACTGCATCCCGCCGGGGATGATCGACACGCCGATGCTGCGTCGCGCCGAGGCCGACGGCGACGTCACGAACCTCGAGCAGCTCGCCTCCCTCATGATCCCGGTGCGCCGGCTCGGGACTGCCGAGGAGGTGGCTGCCGTGTGCGAGTTCCTGTGCTCCGAAGGGGCGGCCTATGTCACGGGCCAGGTGATCGGCGTGAACGGGGGCATGGTCCTGTGAGCTACAGCGAGGAGCGAATGGCATGACGAAGTCCCCGAAGGTCCCGAAGAAGGCAGCGGGACAGCATCCGAAGCCCGCCGAAGGAAGCTGGACGGAGCACGACCCGGATCTGGACACCGCCCCCGTCTCCTACGAGAGTTCCATCTCGCCCGAGTTCTTCGAGCTCGAGCGCGAGGCCGTCTTCAAGCGCGCCTGGCTGAACGTCGGACGGGTAGAGCAGGTGCCGCGGAAGGGCGGCTTCTTCACCAAGGAGTTCCCGGGCCTGAAGACCTCGCTGATCGTCGTCCGGGGCAAGGACGACCGGATTCGCGCCTTTCACAACGTCTGCCGCCACCGCGGCAACAAGCTGGTATGGAGCGATCACCCGGGCGAAGAGGTCACCGGAACCTGCCGCCAGTTCGCCTGCAAGTACCACGGCTGGACCTACGATCTCGAAGGGAAGCTGACCTGGATCCTCCAGGAGGAGGAGTTCTTCGGGATCGACAAGGGCGACTACCCCCTCGTCTCGGTGCACTGTGACGTGTGGAAGGGCTTCGTCTTCGTGAACTTCGCCGAGGAACCGGAGCAGTCGCTCCACGATTTCCTGGGCCCGATGATCACCGCGATCGACTATCCCTTCGAGAAGCTGACGCAGCGCTACTACTACCGCGGCGACATCAACAGCAACTGGAAGATCTTCCACGACGCCTTCCAGGAGTTCTATCACCCGCCCATCCTGCACGGCCACCAGAACCCCGTGATGAGACAGATCGACTACCAACAAAAGGGCTTCTACACCAGCCACTTCCAGTCGGACGGCCCGCACCGCGTGGGCTCGACCACCGGGGGCGCGGGCGGAAAGCTGGTGCCGGAGTTCTACAACCCCATGGAGCGCCTGCTGCGCAGCGGCCTCTTCGGCCCTTGGGATCCATCGGAGATCGTCGGCGACGAGCTCCCGCCGGGCCTCAACCCTGGCAACAAGAAGAGCTGGGGTCTGGACTCCTTCCAGATCTTTCCGAACTTCGCGATCGTGTTCTGGGAGACGGGCTGGTACCTCACCTACCACTACTGGCCCGTCACCTACAACCGGCTGCTCTTCGAGGCCAACGCCTACTTCACGAAGCCGAGGAACGTGCGGGAACGCCTGGCCCAGCAGCTGGGCATTGCCACCATCAAGGAGTACGCCCTGGAAGATTGCGGCACCCTAGAAGCCACGCAGATGGGACTGGAGTCGCGGGTCGTCTCGACCTTCCCGCTGGGCGACCAGGAGTTCATGTGCCGCCACGGGAACCGGATGATCCACAACTGGGTCGAGGACTACAAGCGCAAGCAGAGGGGGGAATGACCATGACCATGCTCCCCCCCGAGTTCTCCGACCTGGAGCCCTGGGTCGAGGAGTGGTGCCTCGACAGCGAGCCCGAGCGCTACGCGAAGCGCCTGTCCAGCAGCATGGACGAGATCCAGGCCTTCTACGACGCCCTTTTCCCCCGCGCCGAGGAGGCCATGCAGTACCTGGAGAAGCTCCCGCTGGACGACCTCCCCGAGGACGCGCACCGGCTGCTCAAGCTCTTGTACTCGCTCATCATCATGTCCTTCGCAGTCGAGATCTGGAAGCAGCCCTATATCCCGGACACCGGAACGGCCCAGTTCGAGCTCAAGATCGAGCCGGTCCCGTGAGCCCGGACCCGCAGCGGGCTGCAGACCTCGTGGAGATCCACGAACTCTGCTCCCGCTACATGGCCTACGCGAGCCAGTACCTCGTCGACCAGTGGCTCCAGCTCTTCACGCCGGACGGCGAGTACAGCGCCTTCGGCACCAGATACCCCGTGGACAAGATGCCCGAGCTTCTGGCCGCGGCGCCGCGGGGCCAGTTCATCGGCAACATGCCGGTCGTCGCCTTCGACGGCGAGCACCGGGCCACGGGGATCCAGCACTACGTCTTCATCGACCAGCAGACCCACGCCATGCGACTGGCCTGGTACGAGGACGAGTATCGGCGCACGCCCGACGGCTGGCGCATCCACCGGCGCTCCACCACCTTCCTGCGCAAGCACGGCGGCTTCGACTCCGGCCGGCAGCACGACCCGCTCGCCGCTCCGGGGACTGAGGCCGAGTAGCGCGGGCAGGCACGCCCGTCCGGCGCGTGCTGGGGAGGAGAATGCGGCGAAGACTCCTGGCGCTGGTGGCGGTGATCGGGGTCGTGTCGCTGCTCGCACTCGCCGTTGCCGTGGCGGGGCAGCGCCCTCCCGCGATCGACGGGAGCCCGGGCCAGGCGAGGCCTCTCGCCTGGTGGTCGCGGAAGGCGATCCAGGGGCTCTTCGACTACCGGGTCTGGTCCGGAGCGCGCTCCGGCTACGTGGCCATGTTCGCCCGGGACGGCGAGATCGTCTACGCGACCAGCGCCGGCTACGCGGACGTCGAGCGCCGGATCCCCATGACACTCGACACCAGGCTGCGCATCGCCTCCTTGACCAAGCCCGTCACCGCCGTGGCCGCGATGACGCTGGTGGAGGAGGGCCTGCTCGGCCTCGACGACCCGGTCTCGCGGTATATCCCCATCGCCGCGCAGCTGCGGGTCGCGACGCGCCACGAGCGCAATGGGGGGGGTGGCTTCGACACCGAGCCCCTTTCGCAGCCCCTCCGCGTGCGCCACCTGCTGATGTTCGCCTCGGGGATCGGCGGAAGCCGCGCCATCGGCGACGACAGCGACCTCGGGCTCCTGTGGAAGGAGCGGGGTGTCTCCGGGGGCCGCGGCAGCCTGCAGGAGCGGGTCGAGCGCGCCCTGACCCTGCCACTCTTCGAGCAGCCCGGCACCGCCTGGCGCTACGGCGGATCGGCGGACGTCCTGGCCCGGGTGATGGAGGTGGCGACGGGCCAGCGCTTCCCGGAGATCCTGCGGCAGCGCGTATTCCAGCCCCTCGGCATGCCTCACACCGAGCACCTGCCGCCGCCCGCGGGTCAGGGAGAGCTGGCCCGGGTCTACACCCAGGACGAGAACGGCGGCCTCGTGCTGATGCGGAAGCGGATCGACGAGGAGCGGGACTGGACGCCCGGCGGGTCCGGATTGGTCTCGACCATTGGCGACTACATGCGCTTCGGCCTCATGATGCGAAACCGCGGCAGCCTCGACGGCACCCGGATCCTCGAGCCGGAGACCGTGGCGGAGATGACCCGGCCTCACGTCTCGGCCGGTGTCCTGGTGGACCAGGGTCTGAAGGGCCTCGGCTGGGGCCTCGGGATGTCGGTCGTCGTGGACGCCGAGGAGACCATCACCATCGACCACGACGGCGACTTCTGGTGGGCGGGCTACTACGGGACCTACTGGGCGGTCTCCCCGCGGGCAGACCTGGTGGGCGTCGTGTTCTCGCAGAACGAGCCGGGCCCCTACGGCGGCCCCCCCTTCGCTCCCGGCGCCGCGGTGAGCCTGGCCCTGGCGGGCTTCTGAGCCCCGGCCCTCGCGAGGCCGCCCTTCAGCCCCTCGCGAGGCCCAGACCGGCGAAGTAGACGCCCAGGAGGAGCGCTCCGGTCGCCACCAACCAGAGATCCGTGAGGCGACCCAGGAGGACGGGGGCGTGCCTCAGCTCCATGAACTCCCGGAAGATGATGCGCACCTTGATGAGGCCGATCAGGATGGCGCCCGCCGCAATCGCGGAGTTCGGCGTGAGCCCGGCCGGATCGTCGGCCGAGCCCAGGCCGAGCTGCGCGAGCGTGATCGCAGACAGGGCCAGCCAGGCCAGCATCAGCCGCTTCCCGAATCCCCCGTTCACGAATCACCTCATGACGTAGAGCAGGGAGAAGATCAGGACCCAGAGAAAGTCGACCGTGTGCCAGTAGGTCGCGCAGGTCTCGATCGTCTCCTGGGAGCGTCGGGCGGGGCTCCGCAGCTCTCGCAGGGCGACGGCCAGGAACACGAAACCGATCAGCAGATGGAGGAAGTGGAGAGCCGTCAGGAAGTAGTAGAAGGAGAAGAAGCCGTCGCTGGTGAAGGTGAAGCCTCGGCCGATCTCCACCGCCCACTCGCGCACCTTCGAGACGAGGAAGACCAGGCCGAGGAGCAGGGTGAGGAAGGCGCTCCTCGTGGCCGCGCCGTAGGAGGCCTCGCGGGCCGCCTGGACGCAGCGCGCCATGGACCAGGAGCTCGCGAGAAGCACGAGGGTGTTGAGCACCCCGATGCGCAGGTCGAGCTGCCCCTGTGACTCCAGGAAGCGCTCGGGGCTCTGTGCCCGGCTGACGACGTAGACGGTGAAGTAGGCGGTGAACAGGAAGGACTCGAAGATAACGAAGGCCCACATGTCCGGCTGGCCGGGAACGAATCGCGCCGGCTCCCCCGTTCCCCGCGCCCGCGACGCCCCTTCCGTCATCGCGCCGCCTCCAGCGGGCCGAGCCGCTCCGGCGCCCCGCTGCTCGGGAGTTCCGGCAACGGTCCGGTGCCGAAGTCCTCGCGCAGGATCATCCGTCGCAGCAGGGTGATGAAGACGCCCGTGTAGGTGGCGAAGACGAAGACCTGGAGCCACCACGTGACGACGCCATTCCAGCCGAAGACCCAGCCTTCGTTGAAGATCCACGCGGGTGCAACGACGACCTCCGTGAGGGCGTTGGCGAGGTTGAAGTAACCGAACCATCTCGGGAATACGCGGTTCCTGTCCAGCAGGATCGCGGTCATCCACACCAGCGAGCCGACCAGGAAACAGCCCATGGTTCCGACGAAGGTCATGAAGGAGAAGTCGTAGAGCCAGCTGACGATCGCCGGATCGCGGTCCGGCCTCATCACGCCGACGGTCAGGCCGATGCCCAGGAAGAGCATTCCGGGGAGGGTGCTGAGCGCATAGATGACGAGATACGAGTACGCGAAGGCGCGACTCACCGACATGCGCCGCATCGAATACGCGAGCAGAGCATTCATCAGTGCCGTCATTCCGGCGATGAGGAAGACGAAGGCGAAGCCGATCAGGAGACCGTGGTGCATGTCGTCTAACCACTGGACGACTCTAGCGGGCTCCCACCAGGGCTTGGGCGGCGGCTGCGTGCGCGTGACCACGAAGAAGAGCAGGCCGAAGAGGTTGTAGAAGACGAGCATCGTCCACCAGGCGATCCAGAGCTCGATCTTCGGGTCGTGGCGCCAGTGCCAGGCCACGCGCCGCGGAAGCGATCCCGACGGCTCCCCGGGCACCGGCCCGCCCTTGGAAGCCTCGCTCCTCACCCGGCTGCCTCCTCCTCGGCCCGCTGCCGATGGATCGCCTGGCCGAGCACGACGCCCATCACGACGATCCAGAGAGCGACGGTGGCGTTTCGGAGCCAGAAGGTCAGCAGGCCGTCCCAGGCGATGGGGCCCTCCATCGCCAGCCCCACGAAGCAGGCGGGAACCAGCGCCAGGGCGACGACGAGGTTGAAGTGCGCCACCCAGGGCGGGAAGACGGGCCGGGCCTGGCGGTCCAGAAAGATCGCCAGCGCGACGAGCACGCTCTGCGCGATCAGAAACCCGACCTGGCTGGAGAAGGTGACCCACGCCATGTCGTTGAACAGGAGGATGAGCTCCGGGTCCCGCTCCGGCCGGAAGGCGGCGAGGAGCCAGAACAGGCTGGCCATCAGGAAGATCGTGGGGCCGCCGGCCGCACAGGCGATGATGCCGTACGAGAAGATCGGCGTGCGATGGGCCATCCGGCGCATCTGCAGCACGATCAGCGCGAGAATCGGCACCAGGCCAACGGCGAACCAGTTGAAGACGATCATGCTGTAGCGGATGCGCGGGAGGTTGTTCGGATCGCGGTAGAAGGCGGCGACTTCCTCTGCCGACATCGTCGGGGACATCGGCTGGACGAAGCCGGGGAAGACGAGGAAGGCGGAGATCCAGATGGCGGCCACCACTGGCAGCGTCCACAGCAGGATGACTTCGCCATCGGCCCGTCTCATCGCCTCGGAAGCCCTCCCTCGTCGTTCTCGCTTGCCCCGCGGATAGCCGCTCGGCTATCCTAACCGAATGAGGGCTGCCAGGGCTACCGCAGCGGGGCCTACGGCCTCCGCCCCTCAAAGCCGCGCCCAGAGCCGGATCGTTCAAGCCGCACTCGCCCTCTTCGCCGAGCACGGCATCAGTGGGACCTCGCTCCAGATGATCGCGGACGCGATCGGCGTCACGAAGGCGGCCGTCTACCACCAGTACAACACGAAGGACGAGATCGTCGTCGCCGTCGCCGAGGTCGTGCTGACCGGCCTCGAGGCGGCCGTGACGGCCGCGGAGGCCGAACACTCCCGCGCGCGATCGCGCGAGCTCCTGGTCGCCGGAATGATCGACCTCGCCGTCGAGCAGCGTCAGATGGCGGGCCTCCTGCAGCAGGACCCGGTCATGCTGCGCTTCCTCCAGGAGCACGGGCCCTTCCGGCAGGTCATCGACCGCGTGAACCGCGTGCTGATGGGCGGCGCCTCCGACGCCCGCGCGGCGGTCCTGGCGGCCGCGATCTCGGGAGCCATCGCCGGGGCCGTCACCCACCCCGTCGTCTCGGAGCTCGACGATACGAGCCTGCACCTCCACCTGCGGAGGCACGTGCTCAGGCTGCTCCCGTCGCGCTGAGGAGGAAATTGCGCCATGACGCTCCGCATCGTGCAGTGGACGACCGGAAACGTCGGGAAACAGTCGGTCGCGGCGATCGCGGCGAATCCCGAGCTCGAGCTGGTGGGCTGCTATGCCTGGTCGCCGGACAAGGCAGGCCACGACGTCGGCGAGCTCTGCGGTCTGGAGCCGCTGGGAATCGCCGCGACGCGGGACGCGGACGCCCTGCTCGCCCTGCGGCCGGACTGCGTCGTCTACAACCCCATGTGGCAGTCGGTGGACGAGCTCGTGCGGATCATCGAATCCGGCGCCAACGTCGTCACGACCGCCGCCTTCATCAACGGCCGCAACCTCGGCACCGACCGCGAGAAGCTGGTCGACGCCTGCAAGCGGGGCTCCGCCTCGCTCTTCGGAACCGGCGTCAGCCCCGGCTTCGTGGACATGCTGGGCCTCGTGATGACGGGCATCAGCGACCGGATCGACAAGGTCACCGTCAGCGAGGCGGCGCACACCATGGGCTACGACTCGCCGGAGACGGAGAAGCCTGCGGGCTTCGGCCGGCCGATCGACGACCCGGATCTCCAGAAGATGACGGCCGAGGGGACGGCGGTCTTCGGCGAGGCGGTCGAGATGATGGCCGACGCCCTCGGCGTCGCGCTCGACGAGGTTGCCTGCGAGGCCGAGTATGCGGCCGCCCTCGAAGATCTCGACCTGGGCTCCTGGCAGATCGGGAAGGGCTGCGTCGCCGGCATCGCGGCCAGCTGGCAGGGGCGCGTCGGCGGCCGGAGCGCCGTCGAGCTGAACGTCCGCTGGAAGAAGGCGCCCCTTCTCGAGCCCGACTGGACGATCCAGGACGGCTGGGTCATCGAGGTGCAGGGCCGGCCGACCGTCCGGACGACGGTGCAGTTCCTTCCGCCGGCTGACCTCCAGGCGACGAGCCTCGCCGACTTCATGGTGCTGGGTCACATCATGACGGCCATGCCCGCCGTCAACGCGATCCCGGCGGTGGTGGCGGCGCCCCCCGGAATCGTGGCCTACCCCGACCTCTCGCTTCCTCTGCCGCGGGGCTGCTTCGGCCGCGAATGACGTCGGGATCGCCGCGGCCTCAGCGTGGCCGCATACCCTGGCGGGGGCATCGCAGCAGGCGATCCTTCAGCCGGCCGGGTAGCCGACGGTCTTGATCTCCGTGTACTGGTCGAAGCCCGCAATGCCGTTCTGGCGGCCGATGCCGCTCGCCTTGTAGCCGCCGAAGGGCGCATCGGCGCCGTAGGCGACACAGCCGTCGACGCCGATGAAGCCCGCCCGCAGCCGCCCCGCTACGGACATGGAGCGTTCGAGGGAGCCCGAGAATACGTTGCCCGCCAGGCCGTAGACGCTGTCGTTGGCGATGCGGACGGCGTCGTCCTCGTCCTCGTAGGGGATGACGACGAGCACGGGGCCGAAGATCTCCTCTTGAGCGATCGTCATGCCGTTGTCGACGTCGGCGAAGAGGGTCGGCCGGACCCAGAAGCCGCGGTCCCGCCCCTCGGGAGCCTCGGTCCCGCCCACGACGAGCCGCGCGCCCTCGTCGACGCCTTTCTGGATGTAGCCGAGAACGCGGGCGCGCTGCTTCGCCGAGATCACGGGGCCGCACAGGGTCCCCGGATCCTGCGGGTCGCCCGGGACGATGCCCGCGTACATACCCTGGAGGATGCCGACACCCTCGTCGTAGCGCGAGCGCGGCAACAGCAGCCGGGTTGGCATGGCGCAGCCCTGGCCCGCGTGCATGCACGGGCCGAGCCCGATGAGGCAGGCGGCGGCGAGCTCGGCGTCTTCCAGCACGATCGTGGCCGACTTGCCGCCCAGCTCGAGGAACAGGCGCTTCAGCGTCGCAGCGCCCCTCTCCATGATCCGCTTGCCGACGGCGGTCGAGCCGGTGAAGGAGATCAGATCGACCTTGGGCGAGAGTGTCAGCTCCTCTCCGACGAGATGGTCGGAGGCGGTGACGACGTTCGCGACGCCCGGCGGGATGTCGGTCTTCTCGAGCAGCAGGCGTCCGAGGCGCGTCGCGTTGAAGGGCGTGTCCGGCGCCGGCTTCAGGACCACCGTGTTCCCGGTGGCCAGCGCCTGGGCCAGCTTGTGGATGGTGACCTCGAAGGGGAAATTCCACGGCACGATCGCCCCAACGACTCCGACGGGCTCGCGCAGCTGCTTCCGGCCGGTCATCTTGCCCGTGACCGAGACGAAGCTGTCCCCGAGAGCTGTCTCCCAGGGGTACTCCTCGATCAGCTTCGCGGGGTAGATCAGCGCATCGGACAACGGAGCATCGAGCTGTGGTCCGTGGGTCACCATACGTGGACAGCCGACCTCGAGAATCAGCTCCTCGCGGAGCTCCTCCTTCTCCGCCTCGATCGCCTCGTGGAGCTGCTCGAGGCAGCGCTTGCGGAGCGCGCGGTCGATCGACCAGTCCGTCTCGTCGAAGGCCCGCCGCGCGGCGTCGATGGCGCGATGCATGTCGGACTTCGATGCGTCGGCGACCTCGCCGAGGACCTCCTCGGTGGCGGGGTTCAGAACCCCGAACGCGCCGGCCTCGCCTTCGACGAGCTTGCCGTCGATCAACATCCTTCGCTCGAAGTGAACTTCGGGTTTCTGCGTCATGATCACTAGACCTCCCCAAGGCGATCGATGCGACGGGAGCACCTCTCCCGGGCTGCCCGCGGCTCCCGGCTCATCGGCTGTCCCGGAGCGCCTCGAGCACCATGGCCATGCCCATGCCGCCGCCCGCGCACATGGACACGCAGCCGAGCCGGGCGCCGCGCCGGCGGAGCTCGTGGACCATGCTGACGACCATGCGCGCGCCGGTGGCGGCGATGGGGTGGCCGAGGCTGCAGCCGCTGCCGTTCACGTTGCAGATCTCCCGGTCGATGCCCAGCGCGCGCGTGGCGGCGACGGGCACCGAGCAGAAGGCCTCGTTGATCTCGAAGAGGTCGACGTCACGCTGCTCGACGCCCGCCCGCGCGAGGGCCTTGGGGATCGCGTCGATGGGCGCGAGGCCGGTGCGCCGCGGCGCGACGCCCACTGCGGCCCAGGAGCGGATCGCCGCCAGCGGCTCGAGCCCCATCGAATCGGCGTGTTCGGCGTTGGCCAGCAGCACCGCCGCCGAGGCGTCGTTGACACCCGCCGCGTTCCCGGCCGTGACGGTGAAGCCCTCGATCTCGGGATGGATCACCTTCAGCTCGGCCATGCCCTCGGGCGTGAGGCCGCGCCGGGGATGCTCGTCCCGGTCGAAGAGGCGCGCCGCTCCGTCGGGGCCCTCGACCTCCACGGGAACGACCTGCTCCTCGAAGGCGCCCGAGTCGATGCTCTCGATCGCCCGGCCGTGGCTGTAGATCGCCCAGGCGTCGACCTCATCGCGGCTCAGGCCCGCCTCGACGGCCGTGTTGTGCCCAACGGTGATGGACATGTCGAAGGCCGGCGCGTCCGGAGTCTCCGGGTGCGACGCCGACATCCACAGCTGGGGCGCCTCGCCGGGAACAAGGACCTTCTGACACAGCGGCATGGTGCTCATGCTCTCCGTCCCGCCGGCGAGCACCACGCGATCCATCCCGGCGGCGATCGAACCGGCGGCGCTGGCGATGGCGCCGAGGCTCGCGGCGCAGTGCCGGTTGGTGGCCAGGCCGGGGACCCGCTCCAGGCCGAGCGTCACGGCCGTATGGCGCGCGATCACCCCGCCCCCCTGCAGGCTCTCCGCGATCACGAGGTCATCGATCTCGTCCGCAGCGACCTTCGTCTTCTCGACGATCGCGCGGACCACCACCTGGGCCAGCGCAAAGGCGTCCTTGCTCACGAGCGATCCCTTGCGCGCTCGACCGATCGGCGTCCGCAAGGCCTCGACGATCACGGGCTGCTTCATGAATGGGCTCCTTTCAGGTTGCGCAGGAAGTCGCGGCCGTGAGCGCGCGGCCTTCGGGAAGAATCGGCCGCCACGAAGGCGAGCGCGGACGCTCCCACGAGCCCTCGCCTTCTCATCGAGGAACACCGCTGCTGGCCCGGGGCCGGAGATACAGCTTCATCGCCTTCACGAGCAGCGAGGACAAAGGCCGGACGAAGGGTCGGATGTGCTCGAAGCGCTGGTAGCACTCCCGCTCGAGGTCCTCGACCGTGTGCCTCTGGTACGACAGCAGGCGCTGCGACTCCGTCGTGTCGAGCCATGGCCCATTGCTCGGCTGGTCTCCCAGATCCTCCGCGCTCATCGAGATCCCCAGGGCACCCATCATCGTCTGGATCATGCGCAGCGTAGTGACCCGACAATCCTCCCCGCCTCCGATGAGGAGGATCCGGCCGTGCGCCTCGGGGCGCTCCAGCACGTGGACGATGGCCGTCGCCGCATCCCTGGGGTGGACGAATTCCACAGGGCTGTCGGGCGCGAGCGCGAGGGCCATGCGGGCCCGGTCCGGGTCGCGTTGCTGCATGCGGGAATCGGCCATGCCCGCGAAGCGGAGGATGGCCCAGGGCGAATCGAGCACCCGCACCCGCTCCTCGCAGTGGATCTTGTGGCCGGAGTAGTGGTCGGTCGCCACCACCGCGTCCTCCGGGGTGCAGAGCGGGTCGTCCTGCTTCCTCGGGCCGAAGACCGATATCGAGGAGCTGTAGATCATCAGCGGCGGCCGTGTCGCAGTGCGGATCGCCTCCAGAATGTGTTCGGTGCCCCGGACGTTCACGGCGAAGGCCAGCTCCGGGTCGTTCTCGGAGAAGGGCGGGATGAGGGCAGCCAGGTGAACGACTGCATCGACGCGGTGGACCAGCGTTGCCACCTGTTCCGCGTCTCGGATGTCGCCCCAGGCGAGCTCCAGCTTCGGGCGCTTCTCGAAGCCCCTGGCCACCTTCCGATTCGGCTTGCTCGGCACGTCAAAGGCCACCACGTGATGACTCCGATCGAGGAGCTCCTCGACGACCAGGCTTCCCAGACTGCCGAAGGCACCGGTCAGCAGGACTCTCATGCGCGGCCCTCTTCCAGGACGCCACGGCGACGGGGATCGCACGGATTCGGCGCTGCGAGCTCGTGAAGCGCGCTGAGGAAGAGCTCGTCCATGCGGGGGCTGAGGTCGGATAGGCTCGGGGCGCAGGCAAAGTTGGCGGAGCCGAAGACGCGCCGGAGGGCATCGGCCGGCCGGGAGCCACCGATGGAGAGACAGAGGCAGGCGACGCCGCCGGCGCGGAGCTCTTCGAGGGCCTTGTGGCCATCGGCCTCGGCGTAGCTGGACTCGTAGCCGTCGTCGTAGGGGAAGCCGTCCGAGAGGACGAGCAGCAGCCGGTGGGGCGTGCCGGCCTCCTCCGCGAGGATCCTGCCGGCGTGGCGGATGCCGGCCCCGAGGCGGGTGTAGCCGGCAGGTCGCAGCTGGTTGAGCCGGGCGCGCACGCCGACACCGAATCGCTGGGCGAAGCGCTTCAGCGACAGGAGGTGGACCGATCCCCGGCCGTGGGACCGGAAGCCGTAGACGGCGACGCGGTCGCCGAGCTCTTCGAGCGTGACGGCCAGGGTGGCGGCGGCTCGGCGTTGGTGCTCGTGGACCGAGAGACCCCCCGAATCCGTATCACTGGCGGAGCCGGAAGCGTCGAGAAGGATCAGGACGCCGAGATTGCGCTCGAGCTTGCGGCGTTCCAGGTAGACGTGCTCGGGAGGGGAGTAGCCGGCTCGTAGATCGATGAAGAGGTCGGTGAGAGCTTCGACGTCGAGGTCGTCGCCGTCCGGCTGTCGGCGCACGACGCGGGGGCCGAGGCCCAGGCGCATCAGGCGCCGGTGGAGCACCTCGTCGCGGGCGACGCCGCCGGCCGCAACGTCCGGGGCGCTCCGCAGGGGGAATTCGATGACGCGGCAGTGCTCGGCCTTGTAGCGCTGCCTGTGGACGTCCCACTCCGGGTAGAGGGCACCCCCCACGCCGGCCGTGGCCCCGGGCGTGGCGTCGACGATGCGAATCGGGACCGGGAGAGGCGCGGCGCTCGGCCCGACGGCGTCCACGCGGCGCAGCGACCGCGCTGCCGTCCCTCCGCCCGCCGCTCCTGCGCCGGGGGAACGGGAGCTGCCGAGCAGCTTGTGGAAGAAGTCCGAGACGATGTCCGAGGCGAGCGGGCTCTCGAAGAGCTTGAGGAGCCTGCTCTTCTCGCCCGGCTCCCCATCCTCGTCGTCTCCCGTCTCGGAAGCGTCCGTCCGGCGGAAGCGAAGCCGCAGATCCGCGTCTGTCGGCCGTGCACTCGGCCCCGCCTCAGGCGCCTCGAGCAGTCGAGAGGGTCGGATGGCGCCGAACCAGGGAGGCGGATCCGCAACCCGCCTCCGGCTGCGGGCCGCCTCGAGGGACTCCTCGGCGGTCGCGGTGCTCGGCCCTCCGGTCGGGGCGAGCGCGGCCGCCAGCGGAATCCGCGCGGCCAGCTCGGCGAGCACCCGGTGAGCCTCGAGGGCCAGGTACCGGCGGGCGAGCCTCGGGCGTCCCCGCAGCGGCCGCATCCACCGGCGGGCGAGGCTTCCGGCGCCGACGAGAGCCGCCTGGACGAAGACCTCCCTGCGCTGCTCCGAGACCGTCCCCCCCGGCGAGACGAAGACGATCCGTCCGTCCGTGTGCGCGGGCGCACCAGCCCTCGCCGTGCCGACGGCGAGGGGCCGCCCTGCGACGAAGGTGGCGAGGAGCCGGAAGCGATCGGGATCGGAGCTCGCCGCGAGGTGCGGGCTCACGGGCGGGGGACGAAGGCGTCGACGAGCTCAGCGAGCGCACGGACGACGTCCGGGTCGTCGGAAAGGGTCTGGACGACGGCCGACTGGATCGCAGCGCGCAGGGACAGTCCTTCGGCGACGAGCCCGCCGGCCGAGATCAGCGTCCGGGTCGAGGCCACCTCCGGCAGCGGCGAGCCTTCCAGCTTGCGGATCGCCTCGCCGACCTTGACGAGGGTCTGGGCAGTCTCGAGGTCGACGCGCGCTTCGTGGGCGACCACCTCCGTCTCCACGTCGGCGGGGTGGAAGTCGAGCTCGATGGACACGAAGCGCTGGCGGGTCGACTCCTTGAGGTTCTTGAGCACGCTCTGGTAGCCGGGGTTGTAGGAGATCACGAGCTGGAAGCCGGGCGCGGCCTGGAGCGAGGTCCCGAGCCGGTCGACCGGAAGCTCGCGACGATGGTCGGCAAGGGGGTGGATCACCACCGTGGTGTCCTGCCGGGCCTCCACGATCTCGTCCAGGTAGCAGATGGCGCCCCCGCGCACGGCCCGGGTCAGGGGCCCGTCGACCCAGCTCGTCTCCCCGCCCTTCAGCAGGAAACGCCCCACCAGATCGGCCGAGGTGAGGTCTTCGTGTCCCGAGACGGTGACGAGGTCCCGGCCCAGCTCGTGGGCCATGGCCTCCACGAAGCGGGTCTTACCGCAGCCGGTCGGGCCCTTCAGGAGGACGGGCAGACCGCGACGCGCTGCAGCCCGGAAGACCTCCACCTCGTTGCCGACGGGTCGGTAATAGGGCGCCTCCGTCGACATCTCACTCCGCTCTTTCGAAGGGAACGATCTTCGGCAGCTCGACGCCCTCGGGCCAGACCACACTGCCATCCGGCGCGATGTAGGCGGAGGTCTCGCCCTGGTCGATGGGAAGGGCCGGATGCGGGCAGAGCCGCCCCGTCCCTTCGCCGCAGATGCCCATGGTGAAGTACGAGCGCTTCTGGATGTCTTCCGGCCAGGCTTCGGCGTGCATCGCGAGCCATTGCGCGGGCAGGTTGTAGAAGACGAAGAAGAACATGCTGATCGCCGCAAAGATGGCCAGGAAGCGCGTAGCCTCCTTCTTCACCCGCCCTCCCCTCACCCGCTCCAGGCCGCGCTCGGCGAAGGTCCGGCCGCGATCGTCCGTGAAGAAGCGCAGCGAGCAGAAGCCCGCCTGAACGGCTCCCCACATCAGTCCCTGGTAGATCGGGTACTGGTGGTAGGTACCGGGGAAGAGGGAGAGCGACTTGATGGCGCCAGGGTACGTGAAGAGCCCCATCGGCATCAGGAAGAAGCCCTCCATCACGATGTCGAAGAAGAAGGTGAAGACCACGAGGACGCCGAGCAGGCCCGGGACGCCGAGCTTCGGCCAGCGCAGCCTGGCGCGCCGCATCACCCAGCAGCCGAGAATCGTGCACATGAGGACGCCGTACGAGTAGCCGAAGCCGTTCATCAGCAGCGGCTCCGGCATCATGGCGCCGGGCTTGCCCCAGGACACCCAGCCCGGGATGTCTTGCACCCAAGAGCCCCGGTTCCAGAGCCAGGAGTTGTAGGTGCACCAGGTGTTCAGGTAGTTCAGCAGCGGGTCCTGGAAGAAGAGCAGCGTGAAGGCGCCCAGCAGCATGCCGTCGGTCGTGATGCGCCGCTCTCGACGCCAGGGCTTGATGACGAAGTAGTAGACGGCGACCGGCCAACCGATGACGATCACGCCCGTCCAGACGCTGAGCACGTTCCTCATCCAGGCCGGCGGAATGCTCGGCCCGGGGGGAACCGGCGTGAAGTACGGCCCCGTGATCCACCTGGCCCAGACGTAGAGCTGGAGCAAGAGCAACAGGCCTCCGGCCAGGGCCCAGGCCTTCACGGGGACGAATACCGATTCGGACTCGCCCTCCACCGCCTCGGCCGGGATCTCCGTCGTCGTGCTCAGCGCCATGGTCGGGCCTCTGTCGCAGTGCTCGCGTCAGGCGCCGAGGCCGTGAAGGCAGAACTGCCAGGCGTCCTCGGCGCTGACGCGCGCTCGCGGGTTCGGGACGAGACGGTTCATGAACCAGCCGTACATGACCGTCTGCTGGATCAGCAGCGCGGCCCGGCGCGGATCGGTCTCCCGGAGGTCGCCACTCGCGATGGTGGCCTCGAGAAGCTCGATCAGCAGGCGCGACACCGGCGCCATCACCGCGCTCACGCGCTCCGGGTCCTTAAGGGCGAGCTGCATGGAGAACTCGGAGAGCGGCGAGCGGTCGTGAGAGCCGCGCTTGCGCTTCGCCCCGATCGGCTCGCACCACTCGTGCAGCCGGATGGTGAAGGCCCGCAGCCGCGCCAGCGGCTCGGCCTCCGACTGGGCCGACTCCCGGAGGTCCGCGAGCGCCTCGCCGATGCTCTCCTCGAGCAGCGCGAAGAGCAGCTCGTCCTTGCCCTCGAAGTACTGGTAGAAGCCGCGTAGAGACTGCTCCGAGCGGTCCACGACCTCCTGGATCGTGAACTCGGTGGTGCCCTTCTCGTCGATCAGATCGAAGGCGGCGTCGAGGAGCCGTTGGACCCGCTGCTCTGCGCGCCTCTTCGCGGCGGAGAGGCTCTTCGAGACCGCCCGCTGCCGCCAGCCTCGTGCGTCTCCGTCCTGTCTTTCGTCGGCTCTCGCCATATAACTCCTCACCTCCGCAGGGCGGCGGCGGGGCTCGCTCGCCTAGGACGCGGGCGGCGCACCCGAGATCACCTTCAGATCGACGTAGCCCTCGAGGCCCTCGCGGCCCAGCTCGCGGCCGATGCCGCTGGCCTTGATGCCGCCGAAGGGCGCGACGGGGTCCATCGAGTACGGCTGGTTCACGCCGAAGGAGCCGGTGCGCACGCGGCGTGCGACGTCGAGGCCGCGGGCAGTGTCCGCCGTCCACACCGAGCCCGACAGCCCGTACTCGGAGTCGTTGGCGATGCGGACGGCGTCGGCGTCGTCGCGGTACGCAATCACCGAGAGCACCGGCCCGAAGATCTCCTCTCGAGCGATCTTCATGGCGTTGTCCACGTCAGCGAAGAGCGTCGGACGCACGTACCAGCCGCTCGCGAGCCCGGGCGGCGCGTCGACGCCGCCGACCCGCAGGCGGGCGCCCTCGCGCTGGCCGGCTTCGATGTATCCGCGTACGCGTTCCTGTTGACGCTTCGCCACGAGCGGGCCGATCTCGGTCGCCGGGTCCTCGGGGTCACCGACCGCGAGGGCCTCGACCATCGACGCGAGCGCGTCGGTGAACTCGTCCTTGCGCGCCTCGGGCACGAGGATGCGGGTCTGGGCGACGCAGGCCTGGCCGCTGTTCATCAGGCCGGCGAGCTTCACCCCCTCGGCGACCTCGGCCGGGTCGGCGTCGTCGAGCACGACGGCGGCCGACTTGCCGCCGAGCTCGAGGCTCGCCTTCTTGAGATTCGCGCCGCAGGCGGCCGCGATCTTGCGGCCCACGGCGGTGGAGCCGGTGAAGGACACGCGATCGACGCCCGGGTGCTTCACCAGCGCCTCGCCCGTGCTTCCATCGCCCGGGAGGACGCTCACCACCCCCGGGGGCAGCCCCGCCTCCTCGATGAGCTCGGCGAAGAGCAGCGCGTCGAGCGGCGTCTCCGGCGCGGGCTTCACGACCACGGAGCAGCCCGCGAGCAGCGCGGGCGCCAGCTTCCCGACCACGAGGAAGAGCGGAACGTTCCAGGGCACGATGGCCGCCACCACCCCGGCCGGCTCGCGGCGCACCAGCACCTCTCCTCCGAAGAAGCCGGGCCGGCGCTCCTCCCACGGGAAGGCGCCGGCGATGCCGGCAAAGGCGTCGAGCAGCAGCATCGGCAGCGTCGCCTGGGAGAACTTCGAGAACGAGATCGGCGAGCCCATCTCGGCCGTGATGAGGCGGGCGATCTCCTTCGTTCGCGGGCGGTAGAGCTCGGCCAGCCGCCGCACGGCGGCGATCCGCTCGCCCGGGTCCAGGTGGGGCCACGGGTCTTCGTCCTGGGCGCGGCGCGCCGCCGCCACGGCCCGGTCCACGTCCGCCGGCGCGGCGGCGGCGACCGCCGCGATGGGTTTCTCCGTGTGGGGCGAGATCACTTCGAGGCGCGCATCACCGCTGGGAGCCGTCCACTCCCCGCCGATGAACAGCTGGCGTCGCTCCTCCACGCTCTCCTCCCGTCACGGCCCCCGGCCGCTGGAATCATGATTCTCTCAGAATGAGAATGGAATTGCCACCGCCGCGGGCCGCGGCTAGTGTCGGCTGGCCGGGGTCGAAAGGAGGCGAGCGTGCGGATCGGCCTGATGATGGGTCCGGAGCGCGGCCGCTACCGCCAGAAGGTCGCGCAGCTCGCCGCCGACGCCGCGGCGGCCGAGCGCCAGGGATTCAGCTCGATCTGGCTGCCCCAGATCCCCGGCGACTTCGACGCCTTCGTGGCCATCACGCTCGTCGCGCAAGCCACCGAGCGCATCGAGCTCGGGACCGCGGTGGTGCCGATCCAGACCCGTCATCCGATTGCCATGGCCCAGGAGGTGACGTCGGTCCAGGCCGTGGCCGAGGGCCGCTTCACGCTCGGCATCGGCGTCTCCCACGACTGGGTCATCGAGGGCCAGCTCGGGCTGCCCTACGAGCGGCCCGCGCGGCTGATGCGCAACTACCTGGAGGTCCTGAACCCTGCGCTCCGCGGCCCAGGCTCCGTGGACGTCGAGAACGACCAGTTCCGCGTGCACAGCCCGATGGACGTCAGCGACTGGGAGCCGAATCCGGTGCTGCTCGCCGCCCTCGCACCCGTGATGCTGCGCGTCGCCGGCGAGCAGGCCTCGGGGACGATCCTGTGGCTGGCCGACGAGCGCGCGGTCGGCGAGCACATCGTGCCGCGCATCACGAAGGCTGCGGCCGAGGCCCGCAGGCCCGAGCCCAGGGTCGTCACCGGCGTACCCGTCGCGCTGTGCCCCAACGACGAGGTCGATGCCGCCCGCGACTGGGCGAACCGTGCGCTCGGGCACTCCGAGTACTGCGAGAACTACCAGCGGCTGCTCGACCGCGGCGACGCCAAGAGCGAGGGCGACATCCTCGCCGCAGGCGACGAGTCCGCCGTCCTGGCTCGCCTACGAGCCTTCAAGGACGCGGGCACGACCGACCTGGCCGTCCGGGTCCTCGCACTCGGCCGCGACCGCGAGGCGCGCCTCGAGTCGCGCCGGCGCACGCTCGACTTCCTCGCTTCCCTCGGTCCCACGCTCTGAGCGGACGGGCGCCGACGACGGGAGGCGTCGACGCGGTCGGCTTCGTCGGCCTCGGGCACATGGGGAACGCTCTGGCGTCCAACCTGGTCGCGGTGGGCCGGACGGTCGTGGGCCACGACGTCGCCGGGCCGGGGCGCGCGCCGGCCGGGGTCCGCTTCGTCCCGTCGACGGCGGACGTGGCGAGGGAGACCGACGTCCTGGTGTGGAGCCTCCCCAACGGCGATGCGTCGGAGCAGGTGGCGCGCCAGGTCGCCGGGCTCCGGTACCGGCGCGCAACCCACGTCGTCGACACCTCGACGATCGGGGTCGCGGCCGCCTCGGCCGTCGCCGAGCGGCTGGCCGAGGCTGGCGTCGGCTACGTCGACGCTCCGGTGTCGGGTGGCCGCGCCGGCGCGCGCGCCCGGACGCTCACGGTCATGGTCGCCGGCTCCGACGAGGCCTGCCGCCACGTCGAGCCGGTGCTGGCCGGGCTCAGCGACCGGCGGTATCGGGTCGGCAAGCGCCCCGGACTCGGCCAGGCTCTCAAGCTCGCCAACAACTTCCTGTTGGCGACGTCGCTCGCCGCCACCAGCGAAGCCATCGCCTTCGGACGCTCGATGGGACTCGAGATGGAGACCATGCTCGAGGTGCTCGCGGCGTCGAGCGGTCGCAACGGCGCCGTGACCGACAAGTTCCCGAGCGAGGTCCTCAGCGGTCGCTACGCGTCGGGCTTCAGCAACCTGCTGATGCGGAAGGACCTGCGCCTCTACCTGGATGCCGCGGGCGCCGGCACCGAGATCGGTGTCGCCGCCGCCATGGTTTGGGAGCGCTTCGCAACACAGGAGCCGGGCGTCGACTTCACGCGGATCTACCCCTACGTCGCTTCGCGCTTCAGCGACGTCGACGGCTGAGGCCGGTCAAGCCTCGTAGTCGACGACCACCTCGCGACTCATCGGGGTCGCCTGGCAGGTCAGCACGTAGCCCTCCTCGACTTCCTCGGCGTCGAGGGCCTTGTTCACGCGCATCTTCGCCCTGCCCTCGACGATCAGAGCCATGCAGGTTCCGCAGGCGCCGGCCTCGCATGCGGAGGGCGGCTTGAGACCCGCTCGCCGGGCGGCGTGGAGGATGCTCTCGCCGCGCCGATAGGAGACCTCGTGTCGGCGTCCACCGATCTGGACCCGGAGCGACTCCGTCTCGGATGCGAGGCCGGCCTCGGGCTCTTCGGCGGGGAGATCGAAGCGCTCGATGATGAGCTGCTCCGGATCGACACCCCGTCGCGCGAGTCCAGACTCGACGACCTCCATGAAGGGCCCGGGCCCGCAGACGTAGAAGTCCGCCCCGGTGCGGTCTCCGACGAGCTCGGCGCAGGCGGCGGCGTCGAGAAAGCCCTTCTCCGAGTCGAGGTGGTGGTTCAGCGAGAGGCGACCGCCCGAGGCGGCGCGCAGCGCTTCCAGGGCGCCGGCGAAGATGACGCTCTGCGCGTCCCGGTTCGCGTACACCAGGGCGATCTCGCGGGTGGTGCTGAGGAGCGCGGTCTTGACGATCGAGAGGATGGGCGTGATGCCGCTGCCGCCCGCAAAGGCCACGATCGGGGCCTCGGCCGCACGCAGCACGAAGAGCCCGGCCGGGGGGAGCACGTCGATGGCATCACCCGGGCTCAGACAGTCGTTCATCCAGTTCGACATGCGCCCGCCCGCGACGCGCTTCACCGTGACGGTGAGGGGGTCGCCGGCCTCCGGCGAGCTCGACATGGAGTAGCAGCGCGCCACCGACTCGCCCTCGATGGTCGCCCGGAAGGTGCAGAACTGGCCAGCCGCGTAGGCGAAGCGGCTGGCCCGGTCCGGGGGCACCTCGAGCACGAACGAGCGCGCGTCGGAGGTCTCGTCGACCACCTCGGCCACCTTCAGCGCGTGGTACTCGTGATCTCGCTGCATCGCTCTCCCCGGGGGCGGCGCGGCGGAGAATAGCGGACTTTGCACTGCGACTCTCATATCGTGTTAATATGATTCTCACCCATGGACACCCGCCCCACGCCCGAGCAGGCCGAGCTCCACCGCACGGCCCGGGAG
This sequence comes from uncultured Spirochaetales bacterium, assembly GCA_964649065.1. Taxonomy (GTDB): domain Bacteria; phylum Myxococcota_A; class UBA9160; order UBA9160; family SMWR01; genus CAZYOL01. Next base: position 14,657 of record CAZYOL010000007.1, on the reverse strand, counting down.
CTGGCGCGCGAGCTGGGCCCGAGCAGCGTGGCCGAGCTCGACGACGAGAAGCGCCGCGACCGCCTCGGCGAGGCCGTGCGCGATGCCGGCTGGCTCGAGCTGCGCCAGGCCGAGGGGGACGCCGGGCCGCTCGCCAGCGGGGTGGAGGCGGTCCTCCTCGCCGAGGCGCTCGGGGAGGCCGTCGCAGACGTCCCCTTCGCGGGCCCCGTCCTCGCCGCAGACCTGGCTCGCCGGGCCGGCGCGGCCTCGGTCGACGGTGCCGTGGTGGCCTTCGCGCCCGACCTGGTGGACGTCGCCGTGGCCTCCGGCCGGACCACGCAGACCCCGCTCCACGCGGTCGACGTCGGCCCGCGCGGTCGCTTCGCCGCCTATGTACTGGTGCCGGAGGGCGAGGGCTACCGCCTCGCCACCGTGGAGGCCGACGCTACCGCCGCAGGGGCCGACCTCACCCGGGCGGTCCGCCCCATCCCCTCTGGCTCGGCCGTGCGGCCCGTCGCTAGCGCCTCGCGCACCCTCACCCGAGACGACCTCGACGCCTGGTTCGCCCTGGGCCTGGCCCTCACGAGTGGAGACCTGGTCGGGACCGTGCGCGGCGTGATCGCCGCCTCGGTCGCCTACGCCCGGGAGCGAAAGCAGTACGGCGTCGCGATCGGTAGCTTCCAGGCCGTGCAGCACCTGCTCGCGGAGGCGCACACCCTGATGGAGGGAGCGGCGAGCGCCGCCGCCTACCCCGGCTGGGCCGTCGACGCGCTGGCGCCCGCCGAGGCGCGGGCCGCAGGGCGGGTGGCCAAGGCCTACTGCGCGCGGGCGGCGCGTACGGTCTGCGAGACCGCGGTGCAGGTACACGGCGGCATCGGCAACACCTGGGACTGCATGGTGCACGTTCACCTGCGCCGCGCGCTGCTCTCCTCGCAGTGGTTCGGCGACGACGGCGAGATGCTGCGCCAGCTCGAGCGCACGCGCCTCGGAGTAGGCCATGGACTTTCGTGACTCGCCCGAGGAGGCGGAGTTCCGAGCGCGCCTGCGCGCCTGGATCGCAGAGAACAACCCCGGCCTGCCGGCCTCGTCCACCGACGACGAGTACTGGGCGCGCCAGGCGGAGTGGCACACCGCGCTCTACGACGCGGGCTTCTTCGGCCTGTCGTGGCCGAAGCGCTTCGGCGGCCACGACCTGCCCTCCGTCTACGACGTGATCCTCGACGACGAGCTCGCCGCCGCCGGGGCGCCGCCGCGGCCGAGCCTCGGCTACCTGGTGCAGGGCATCACCACCCACGGGAGCGAGGCGGTCCAGGAGCGCTTCCTGCCGGGCCTGATCAGCGGCCGCGAGCGCTGGTGCCAGGGCTTCAGCGAGCCCGACGCCGGCTCCGATCTCGCGTCGCTGCGCACCACCGCGCGGCGGGAGGGGGACGAGTACGTGCTCGACGGCCACAAGATCTGGACGAGCTACTCCGACGTCGCCGACTGGTGCTTCCTGCTGGCGCGCACTGATCCCGACGTCCCGAAGCACAAGGGGCTGTCGGCCTTCGCCGTGCCGATGGACCAGAGCGGCATCGAGCAGTATCCCCTACGCATGATCAACGGCATCACCAAGGAATTCGGCCAGGTCGTCTTCGACGGCGCGCGCGTCGTCGCGGAGAACATGATCGGCAGGCCCGGTGAGGGCTGGCGCTTGGCCATGACCATCGTCAGCCACGAGCGTGAGCCGGGGGAGGTCGGCTACGTCGCGCGCTACATGAAGACGGCCAAGGACCTGGAGGCGAAGGTCCGCCGGGAACCGGCCGCCTTCCGCAGCGACCAGCGGGAGGCGGTGGCCTGGGCCTACGTGCAGGCGGAGATGCTGCGATTGCACGTCCGCCGCCGCCTCTCCGAGCGCCTCGACGGCCCCGACCACGGCCCGGGTGGCTCCATCGACAAGCTGCTGATGACCTGGGTCGAGCAGGACGTGGGGGCCGCGGCGCTCTCCGTCTCGGGGGCACAGTCGGTGACCGACGGCGACGACGTCGCGCTGAAGATCTACCTGTACAGCCGTGCCCAGAGCGTGATGGGCGGTACCTCGCAGATCCAGAAGAACATCATCGCCCAGCGCATCCTCGGCCTGCCCACGGAATGAGGAGCCCATGAAATACGATCTCCCCGACGCCGTCCGCGTCGAGGCCGACGGCCCCGTCCGCGTGGTGCGGCTCTCGCGTCCCGAGCAGCTCAACGCCGTGAACGACGAGCTGCACCTGGGGCTGACCTGCGTCTTCCCCCAGCTCACGGCCGACGCCGCGGCGCGCGTCGCGGTCATCACCGGCGAGGGGAGGGCCTTCTCCGCCGGCGGCGACTTCGACCTCCTCGACCGCATGGTCCAGGACCGCAGGCTGCGGCGCGAGGTGATCGCCGAGGGCCGCGAGCTCGTGGTGAACATGCTCCGGTGCCGCGTCCCGGTGGTGGCCGCGGTGAATGGCCCGGCCGTGGGCCTCGGCTGCAGCGTGGTCGCGCTCTCGGACGTGGTCTACATGGCCGAATCGGCCTACCTCGCGGACCCGCACGTCGCCGTGGGCCTGGTTGCGGCCGACGGTGGGCCGCTCACCTGGCCCCTCCACACGAGCCTGCTGCTCGCGAAGGAGTACGCCTTCACCGGCGACAAGATCCCGTCGGCGCGGGCGAAGGAGATCGGCCTGGCGAACCACGTCTGCCCCGACGGCGAGGTGCTGGCCTCAGCGCTCGCCGCCGCCCACAAGATTGCGAGGCTCCCCCGCCAGGCCCTGGAGGCCACCAAGCGCGTCCTGAACCTGCACCTCGAGCGCGGCGTGCTGGCGACGATCGACTTCGCCATGGCGGCCGAGACCGAGTCTTTCGACACGGACGACCTGCAGGCGAACGTGGCGCGCTTCCTCGAACGCTCCTGATCACAGCTCGATCAGGGTCGGGACGCGCCGCTCGCCGACCAGACGCCGCCCCGCGTCGAGGACGATCGCGTCGGCCGAGCCGAGGATGCCCTCGAGGGCCAGGCTGCGCTTCAGGAACCGGTAGAAGGCGTGCTCGGTGGTGAAGCCGATGCCCGCGAGCACCTGCTGGGCGTGGCGCGCCACCGTGCGGGCCGAGCGGCCGGCGAGGGCCTTGGCGAGCGCCGCCGTCTGGGGCACGGGCTCGTCGCGGGCCACCTGGAGCGAGGCCTCGAGGGCCTCCACCGCCACCAGTGCCTCCGCGAGGCGATGGCGCACGGCCTGGAAGCGCGCGACCGGCCGCCCGAACTGCTCGCGCTCCAGGGCATGGCTGCGCGCCATCTCGAGCATCGCCCGGCAGCCGCCTTCGATCTGATGCGCGAGGGCTCGGCGGCCGAGAGCGAGAGCCTGCGACCAGGCGCCGGAGTCGAGAGATGTGGAGTCTTCGATCCGCGCGCGGATCCGGACCGTGTGCAGGCCTCCCTCGGGATCGACGCCGTCGATGCGCCGGATCTCGGCGGCTTCCACCGGAACGGCGATCGCCCGCGGTGCCGAGGCCGTGCGGCAGACCACGAGGAGCCTCCTGGCGTGAGCCGCACGGGCCGTCGCGAGCCCGTCTGCCCGCAGGTCGACGGTCTCGTTCCCCGGCGCGGCCCAGCTCCCGAAGGGCGGTAGCACGAGGGCGAGGTCGCTCCGCGCCTCGAGGCCGAGCGCCGTGGCCAGCACGTCGTCGAGGGCGGTCGCCACGGCGTTCGTGCGGCCGAGGGCGCCGAAGACGATCGCGATCGCGTCGGCTGGCTCGTCGCGGAGCATCTCGAGCCAGCCGAGCTTCGCGAGGATGTCGTCGGCCTCGTCGCCCTTCGCCACGGCGTCGGCGAGGGCGCCGCGCACCGTCTCCGCCATCAGCGTTCGCTCTTCGGCGTCGATCAAGTTTCGTCCCCGAGCTCGAGCAGACGGCGCGCGATGATGTTGCGCTGCACCTCCGCCGTGCCGCCGTAGATCGTCGCGGCGCGCGAGTACAGGTACTCGTTGCGCCACAGCTCGCCCGCACCGCTGTCGTCGAGCTCGACCGTCCCCGGCAGCAGCCGGCGCACGGCGTCGAAGACCGTCTGCTCCGTGCTGGCCACCAGCACCTTGTCGATGGAGGTCTCGGCGCCGAGGGTGCCGCTCTCGGCGAGGCGGTGCTGCGTCGCGCGCGAGCGTGCACGCAGGGCGAAGAGCTCCAGATAGGCGTTTCCGAGCACCTCGGCGGCGCGGTCGTCGGCGGGCACCGCCTCGACGAGACGCTGGAGCCGGGCGTACAGGTAGGCGATGCGCTGCCAGAAGCACGAAGAGCGCTCGTAGGGCAGGATGCTCATGGCGACGGCCCAGCCCCCGCCCGGCTCGCCGAGGATCCGGCGGGCAGGGACCACGACGTCGTCGAGGAAGACCTCGGCGAACTCCTGCTCGCCGTTGATCATCTCGATGGGACGGACGCTGATGCCCGGCGTGTCCATGTCCACGAAGAAGGCGGTGATGCCGCGGTGCCGCGAGTCGGCGGGGCCGGTGCGCGTGAGCAGGACGCAGCGCTCCGAGTACTGGGCGAGGCTGGTCCACACCTTCTGCCCCCGGATCACCCACTCCGAGGCCGTCGCTGGGTCTCCGTCCCGCGGGGTAGCGCGACAACGCAGGGAGGCCAGATCGCTGCCCGAGTCCGGCTCCGAGAAGCCTTGGCACCACATCTCGGCGCCCGACAGCAGGCGGGGGACCACATCGGCAGCCAGCTCGGGCGGCGCGAAATCGATGAGCGTGGGCGCGAGCACCTCGATCAGCGAGAACAGACCCGGGTCGGCCAGGGCGCGCGACGCCAGCGCCGCTCCGAGCTCGGTGCGCAGCATCGGGGAGCCGCCCCGCCCGCCCACGCGCTCGGGCCAGCCCCACTGCATCCAGCCCGCCTCGTAGAGGACCCCCTTCACGCGTTGCATCTGGGCGACGTGATCGTCCAGCGTGCCGGGAGGCTCGTAGCGGGGTGCGAGCTCCTCCTGGTGCGCGTCCAGCCAGGCGCGGAGCCCCGCCCGATAGTCGACAAGCGAGGTCACCGATACAGTATAATGTCGCTCTATCCAAACGGAAACCTCATTCTCGCCCGAGAACGGCGCGGAGAGGAGGAGAAGAGCGTGACGAGCGAAGCTCTGGCCCCCGAGGCCTTCATCCGGGATCTCGAGGCGCGCATCCAGGCGCGCCGGACCTTCGGCGGCCACCCCCTTTGGCATGCGATCGCCGATGGCAAGCTCAGCCGCGAGCAGCTGAAGCTCTTCGCCGTCCAGTTCTTCCTGCAGGTGCGGGAGTTCCCGCGGGCGGTGAGCGCGATGCATGCCAACTGCCCGTTCCCCGAGGAGCGCATGGAGCTGGCGGAGAACGTCTACGAGGAGGAGACGGGCCGCATCTCGGGATGCAACCAGCCCCACCCCGAGCTCTTCATCAAGTTCGGCGAGGGCGCAGGCCTCCGGCGCGAGCAGATGACCGAAGGGCAGCCACTGCCCGCCACGCGGGCGCTGATCGACTGGTTCGAGCTCTCGACCAAGCAGCGCTCCTTCATCGAGGCGGCCGCCGCGATCAACCTGGCGGCGGAGGGGCAGGTCCCTGGCGCCTTCGGCCCGATGGCGCGACGGCTGCAGGAGAACTACGGCTTCTCGAAGGAAGCGGTCGAGTTCTGGGACGTGCACGAGATGGCCGACGCCGACCACAGTGACGTGGGCGACCACATCGTCGTGCGCCACGCCACCGATGCCGCCATGCAGGCGCGCGTGCGAGACGCACTGCAGCACTCGCTGGACGCGTGGTGGCAGTTCTTCGACGGCATCCAGGCCGCGATCTGACCCAGAGCCGAGGAGGACTCCATGGCCGCCTACTTCATCGCCCAGTACGTCGTGAAGGACCCGAAGCTCTACAGCGAGTACCAGGCCGCTGCCGGCAAGACCATCGGCGCCTCCGGGGGCGAGGTGGTGTCCTTCGACCTGGCGAGCGAGCCCGTCGAGGGCAGGCCACCCGGGCCCACCACCGTGATCGTGAAGTTCGAGTCCACCGAGGCGGCGAAGGCCTGGTACGAATCGCCCGAGTACCAGGCGGCGCTGCCCAAGAGGCTCGCGTCCACCGAGGGCTTCGCGATCATCTCCCAGTCCATGAACCTCGGGGGCTGAGGCCCGGCCCCGCCTTCTGGTGTCGAAGCCCGTCGTGGTCATCACGGGCGCGAACGCCGGCCTCGGCTTCGAGACCGCGCTCGCGCTCGCCCGCAGCGGATCGAGCATCGTCATGGCCTGCCGCAGCCTGGAGCGGGCAGAGGAGGCCCGCAGCGACCTGCTCGCCCGGGTCCCAGCGGCTGCCGCGGCGATCCTCCCGCTCGACGTGTCCGAGCCCGAGTCGATCCGGGCCTTCGTCCGGGAGTTCTCGGATCGCTACGGAGAGCTCGACGTACTGATCAACAACGCCGGGATCGTCGCGGTGCCGCTAGCGCGCAACAGCGTCGGTCACGAGATGCAGCTCGCCACCAACTACCTGGGCGCCTTCGCACTGACGGGGCTCCTGCTGCCGCTGTTTCGCCCGGAGCTCAGCGCCCGCGTGGTCAACGTCGGCAGCCACGCGAACCGCTTCGGCAAGCTCCCGCTGGACGACCCGAACTGGGAGCGGGAGCCTTACGGCGAGCTCCGCGCCTACGCCCGCTCCAAGGTGGCGCTGCTCAGCTTCACCCTGGAGCTGGAGCGGCGCCTGCGGCGCAGCGGCAGCAACGTCGTCGCGCTGGGGGCGCACCCCGGCTTCGCGGCCACCGACATCCGGCGCCACAGCCCAAAGCTATCGACCACGAGCGTCGTCGGCCGCTGGCTGGAGGGCCTCGGAGCCCTCTTCACCCCCACGGCGGCCGAAGCCTGCCGCTCGATCGTCCACGCGGCCCGCGACGAAGGCGTGCGCGGCGGCGACTACTGGGGACCGAGTGGCTTCCTCGAGATCGCGGGCGAGCCCGGCCGGGCTCGCGTCAACCCGATCGCGCGGAACCTCGACCTCGCCCGACGCCTCTGGAGCCTCTCCGAAGCCCTTACCGGGGTCCGCTACCTGTCGGAGCCCTGAGCCGAGTGGGCCTCGCTCCGCAGCCGCGCGCGGAGCTCCACCTTGCGGATCTTGCCGGCGGCCGTGCGGGGCAAGTCGTCCACGATGCGCAGATCCTCGGGCCACTTCTGGCGAGCGAGGCCCACCTCCGCGAGGTGCCCGGTCAGGTCGTCCAGGGTCACGGCCTCGGCGCCCGGCTGCATCCGGACGATCGCACAGGCGTGCTCTCCGAGGCGCGGGTCGGGGGCCGCCACGACGGCCACCTCCGCCACGCCCGGCAGGCGCTGGATCGCTCCCTCGACCTCGGCTGCGGAGACGTTTTCCCCGCCGCGGATGATGATGTCCTTGACCCGATCGGTGATCGTCAGGTAGCCAGCCCCGTCGAGCACGCCGACGTCGCCCGTGCGGTACCAGCCTTCGTCGTCGAATGCGGCCGCGGTGAGCGCAGGGTCGGTGTAGCCGAGGCAGAGGTCCGGGCCACGGGAGAAGATCTCGCCGGGCCGGCCGGCCGGCACCTCGACGCCCTCCTCGTCGACCAGCCGTAGCTCGACACCTTCGAGGGCGCGGCCGTCGGTGCGGTGCCGCCGATCCGCGCTGTCCTCGAAGTGGCAGCCCGTCGTCGACGGGTGCTCGGTGGATCCATAGGAGCGGATGATCCGGATTCCCAGCGCGTGCGCACGCTCCCCCAGGGCGACGGGCACGGGGGCGCCGCCGAGGCCGACGCGTGTCATGAGTGCCGCGTGCTCGGCCCCGAACTCCGGGTGGTCCAGCAGGCTCGAGAGGAAGACCGAGGCGCCCGAGCCTCCCCCGACGCTCGCCTCGAGCATCACCTCGAGCGCGTGGGCTGGATCCCAGCGGTCGATCAGATGCATGGGCTCACCGGTCACGAGCGGACCGAGCACGGCGCCCAGCATGCCGGTGGCGTGCGTGACGGGCGAGCCCATCAGGTTGGGCTTGCCGGGCGTCATGTAGTCGGCCATGTGGCGAAGCTCGGCGAGAAGCGTGCGATGGTCGTGGATCACGCCCTTCGGGTCGCTGGTCGTCCCGGACGTGTAGCCGATGACCGCGACCTCCTCGGATCGAAGGCTGGGCAGGTCCGTGGCCGGTCGTCGCTCGGCGCATGCCTCCCACGCGACGCGCTCGAGTCCATCGCGACCGGGGGGCGTCTCGTCTTCGCCGACCACGACGTGCAGGCGAAGTGACGCCGCGCCGAGGGCGCTGACGATCTCCCCGTACTCGACGGGACCGTAGGACCAGGGCGAGACGTAGGCCGAGGCTTCGCTCTGCTCGAGGATGAAGCCCAGCTCCTTGCGGCCATAGATGTGGACGATCGGCACGAGCACATAGCCGCCGAGGGCCAGCGCGGCGAAGCAGACGACGGCCTCGCGCCAGTTCGGGATCTGGAAGGCCACGGCCTCGCCGGGCTCGACGCCGCGATCCCGGAGCAGAGCGACGATCCGGCGCGCCTCGTCGTCGACGTCCGCGTAGCTGCCACGCCAGGAGCGGGATCGCGACCAGATGGCCACCTGCGACGCGGGGTAAGCGGACAGCTGCCGTGCCACCATCGCGCCTAGGGTCTCTTCCGTCCACCAGCCCTCGTCGACGTAGCGTCGCTCGAGTTCGGGCGGAACGCGCCGCAGAGGCCAGCGTCCCCGACGCAGCGGCTCCGTGCTCACGACGCGCCGCCCAGCTCGGCCGCGGCCCGATCGCGCAGCTCCTGCTTGACGATCTTGCCCGTGGCATTGATCGGCAGCGCCGCCACGGCCACCACGAGACGCGGCACCTTGTAGTTGGCGAGGCGCTCGCGGGACCATGCGACGATCGCGTCGGCGTCGATCGCAGCGCCCGCGGCCGGCACCACGTAGGCCACGGGAACCTCGCCCATCCGCGCATCCGGCAGGCCCACCACCGCCACCTGGCCGATCGCTTCGTGCGCGAGGAGACTGTTCTCGACCTCGGCCGGGTAGACGTTGAAGCCGCCGACGAGGATCATGTCCTTGAGGCGCCCGACGATGCGTACCACGCCGCGATCGTCCATCGTGGCCAGATCGCCGGTGTGGAGGAAGCCGCGCCCGTCGATCGCCTTGGCGGTGGCCTCGGGATCATCGAGGTAACCCTGCATCACGCCATGACCGCGCACGAGCAGCTCGCCGGTCTCTCCGCGCGGGAGCTCCCGGCCCTCGCCGTCGGCCACGAGGATCTCGAAGCCGGGCATCGCGCGACCGACCGTGGTGGCAATGGTCTCCGGGTCGTCGTCGGGTCGGCTCCCGGTGCAGGTGCCGGCTTCGGTGAGCCCGTAGCCGACGAGGATCGAGCGGAAGGGAAGCTCGGCGCGCATCTCCTCGATCAGCGTGACGGGGATGTCGGCTGCGCCGGTGATCGCGACCCGGAGGCTTCCGAGGTCGAAGGACCGGCGGTCGGGGTGATCGAGGATCGAGCGATAGAGGGTCGGCGGGCCGGGAAGGACGGTGATCCGCTCCCGCTCGACCAGCGACAGGATCCCGGGCACGTCGAAGACCGGAACGGGAAAGATCGTGGCCCCGCGCATCAGGCTGGCCAGCCAGCCGGCCTTGTAGCCGAACATGTGGAAGAAGGGGTTTACGATCAGGTAGCGGTCGCCGGGCTCGAGCCCGGCGAAGTCGCTCCACTCGCGGAAGAGCCGGACCGTCTGACCGTGGCTCATGACGACGCCCTTGGGCCGTCCGGTGGTGCCGGAGGTGAAGAGCACGTCGCTCGGCTCCGTGTGGCGCACGCTGTCGCGACGGGCGATGGCCGCCGCCGGATCAATCTCCTCGCCCCGCGCCACGAAGTCGCCCCAGGTCTCGATCTCGGCGCCGCCCGAAACGTCCTTCGCGGCCTGCGAGCCCGGAAGCAGCACGATGCGCCGCAGGGCGGGGAGGGGTGTCTCCGCGGAGGCCAACATGCCGACCGTGTCGGTGTCGAGGAAGCCGATCGTCGTGACCAGCAGCGGCGCCTTCGACGCGGAGAGCAGCCAGGCAGCCTCCTCGCCCTTGAAGCGCGTGTTGATCGGGACGAGCGCAGCACCGGCGCACTGGGCCCCGAGGGCGGCGACGATCCAACCCAGGGCATTCGGCGACCAGATGGCGACGCGATCGCCCGGTCCGACGCCGGCGGCCATCATGGCCCGCGTCGATGCGAGGGCGAGCTCGCCGAGCTCGCCGTAGGTGACGCGCCGCTCCGGCTCGGCTACGGCCTCGGCCTCGGGGCGCGCGGCGATGCTCGCCAGGACGGCGCCCGGGATGGTTTCCTCGAGGAAGGCGTCGGGCATGGGCTTCTCCTCTTCGCCGCGGGCCGGCTAGGTCGACCGCAGCAGCCCTTCCTGCACGCAGGAGGCCACGAGATCGCCCTCCCGCGTGTAGAGCAGGCCGCGACCGAGGCCCCGGCCACCCCGGCTGACCGGGCTGTCGAGCTCGAAGAGCACCCAGTCGTCCATACGGAAGTCGCCGTGGAACCAGACGGCGTGGTCGAGGCTCGTCGATCGCAGCGTGGGGATGCTCACGGGATGCGGATTCATCACAGGCATCATCATCGCGTAATCCGAGGCGTAGGCGAAGAGGCATTGGTGGACCAGCGGGTCGTCCGGTAGGGCGCCGCGGCTGCGCATCCAGCAGCGCGCCTGCGGTGGCTCGATCTCGTCGCGGAAGAGCCCGATGCCGCCGACGCCGCGGATCTCCACGGGCAGCCGGCGCTTCAGCAGCTCGTAGCCGAGCACGCGGCCCATGGCGCGCTCGATGCCGTCTTCGTAGGCCTCGCCCTCGGGAAGGCCTACCTCGTCCATGGGGATCTGGTGCGACGGTCCGGGCTCGTGTCGGTGGTACGAGACGGTGGTGTGGAGGAGGGTCGCGTCGCCCTGGAGGGCCGTCACCGTGGCCGTGCGAACCGAGCGCCCTGCCCGCAGGCTGCGCGCGACGAAGCGGATGGGCCGCGCGGAGCTCCCGTGGCTCAGGAAGCTCGCGTGCAGCGAGCGGGCGAGGCCGAAGGGCCGCGCCGCGGGCGGGCTCGCGCTCGCGAGCGAGCGGTGCGCCGCGGCCAGGGCCTGCGCCACGACCTGCCCGCCGAAGAGGTGCGGAACGTCGGGGTTGGGGCTCCGCCCCTCCCACTCGTCCTCCGAGACGGGCTCGAGATCGAGGCAGCCGAGCAGCTCTTCCAGGGCGACGTACATGGGCCTCGGCCGGGGGCCCCTAGACCTTCGCCGGCAGGCTCTTCCAGCCGCGGACCGACGACGTGTGCGCCATCACGGCCGCGTCGCGGTCGATCTCCCACTCGGGCCAGCGCGCCAGCACCTCGTCGAGCGCTACGCAGCCCTCGAGACGCGCGAGGCTGGCGCCCAGGCAGAAGTGGATGCCGTAGCCGAAGCTCAGGTGGTGGACGTCCTCGCGGCGCACGTCCAGGCGGTCGGCGTCCTCGAACTCGCGCTCGTCGCGGTTCGCGGAGCCGTTCAGCAGCAGCAGTATCGAGCCCTCGGGCACCTTCGTCCCGTGCAGCTCCACGTCGCGCATGACGTAGCGGGCCTGCACCGGCGAGGGCGCCTCGTAGCGCAGGACCTCCTCGACGGCGTTCGCGACCAGGCTGCGGTCCTCGGCGACGAGCCGCCGCTGGTCGGGGAAGCGGTCGAGCAGCCAGGCGATCCATCCGATCAGGCGCGTCGTCGTCTCGTTTCCCGCCCCGGCCAGCAGGCCGAGGTAGCCGAGCAGCTCGTCGTCGCGCAGCGTGCGCTCCGTGCCCTCGTCGTCCACGAAGCGTGCGTTCAGCAGGTCCGTCATCAGGTCGTCGGAGGGGTGCTTGCGCCGCCACTCGACGTACTCGGCGAAGCGCTGCATCGCGAAGCCCAGCTGCTCGTTCGGCGAGGGCTCCTCGCCGGCTGCGAGGTCGAGGCCGGTGTCGTAGCCGTCGCGGAGCTCCTCCTGGTCCTCCTCGGGAATGCCGAGCAGCATCCCGATCACGCGCATCGGCATCTGCGAGCCGAGATCCCGGATGAAATCGATTCGGTCGCCGCCCACCAGGGGGTCGAGGCTCCGCGCACAGAAGGCGCGCACCTGCGGCTCGAGGCCGGCGATGCGGCGCGGCGTGAAGAGCCGCGCCAGCAGCGCGCGGTGGGCGTCGTGGAGGGGCGGGTCCTCGAAGAGGATGTTCCCGGGCGGGAACTGCACGTCGTTGCGGATGAAGTCGAGCACGGTGCCTCGGGAGGAGCTGTAGGTGCGCCAGTCGACCAGCCCCGCGGCGACGTCCTCGTAGCGACTCAGGGCCCAGAACTCGTAGCGATCGTTGCGGTAGAGGGGTGCCTCGTCGCGCATCCGCCGCCACACCGGGTGGGGGTCGGTGTCGATCTCGAAGTCGTAGGGGTCGTAGTAGATCTCGGCCATCTACAGCGGGAAGCCGTAGACCCGCGCGGCGTTCTCGCAGGTCACCTTGCGCAGGACTTCGGGTCCGTGCTGGGCGAGGGGAGACTCGGCCACCGCCTTGCGCGAGTGGGGCCAGGTGCTGTCGCCATGCGGGTAGTCCGATGCCCACATCACGTTTCCGGCCCCGATGCGCGGAATCAGCTCGACGCCGAGCTTCTCGTCTTCGTAGGTGGTGAAGACCTGACGCGCGAAGATCTCGCTGGGCAGCATCTCGAGCTTGTGGTCCTGGATCTTCGAGCCGTACTTGTGCAGCTCGTGGTCGAGCCGCTCGATCACGTACGGGATCCAGCCCAGGCCCGCCTCGCCCATGACGAAGCTGACGCGGGGGCGCTGCTCGAGGATGCCCGAGAAGATCAGCCCTGCGAGCGTCTCGTCGAGCTGCATGGGGACCACCGCGACCGCGGCCGGCATCTCCCAGGAGCCGAGCCGCATCGTCAGGCTGTGCAGGCCCCCCGACAGGTGCACGTGGATCGGGACGCCGATCTCCTGCGCCGCGTCCCAGAAGCCCTTCCAGTCGTCGTGGAAGAGCGGCTTCCCACGGCCCACCGTGCTGCTGACGATGGCCCCCTTGTGGCCCAGCTTCGCGCAGCGCTGCAGCTCCCGCACGGCGACACCGGGGTCGTAGGAGGGGATGTCCGGAAGCAGGATCAGGCGGCCGGAAGCCTCGCGCTGGAACTCGGCCGCCCAGTCGTTGTAGACCCTGGCGACCTGCTCGTGCAGCCCGGCGTCCGAGACCTGGAGCTGCGTGCAGGTGGGTCCGTAGACCACCTGCGCACGGACGCCGTCTCGGTCCATGTCCTCGAGACGCGTCTTGGCCTGGCCGGGCCGGAAGCCGTGGTCGTGGGCCGCGAGGTAGCCCTTCTCCTTGCGCCCGCTCGGCGACACGCGCCGACCGTCGCAGAACCAGTACGGCCCGTCGGGGGTCTCCTCGACGTGCGGACCGCGCTCTCGCCATTCCTGCGGCAGCCGCGCCGACCAGACGTCGGGCGGCATGGCGTGGATGTCGAGGTGGTCGTCGGCCGAGATCAGCACCTGCTCGGGAGGAAGCGACATCTGCTGCTCCTTCTCGCGGGCGAACCGCCCTGCACTGGAGAACCGGCTGCCTGCCGGCGCCTGCCTACCGGCTACCTACCCACTGGTACCGGCTGCCTACCGCCTGCTTGCGTGCGCCGCGGGCGGGATGCCTTGATTATTCTACTGGCGCGCCAGTATAATAACAAGCGCCATGCCTCGAACGGCCGCCGCCCCCAAGCCCATCCGCCGCCGCAGCAAGGGCCTCCGCACGCGCGCCGAGATCGTGGCCGCGGCCGAGCGCCACTTCGCCGAGCGGGGCTTCGAGGCCACCCGGCTCGACGACGTCGCCGACGAGGTCGGCATCCGGCGGGCCGCGATCTTCTACCACTTCGGCGACAAGCAGGAGCTCTACGCGGCCGTGCTCGACGCGGTCTTTCGAGACCTGGGGGTCGACCTGCCGCGCTGCGGCTCCGCGGTGGAGCGCCTCGAGGCCTCCCTCACCGGGTGGGTCGACTTCGTGGCGCTACGCCCGAACGTCGCACGCCTGATCCTGCGCGAAGCTGCGAACGCCCGTCCCGGCGAGGCGACGCCCTTCACCCTCGCCGGCAAGGCCACGGGAGACTGGTTCCGGGAGCTGCTCGACGAGGGCATCGCGTCGGGCGAGTTCCAGCCGCAGATCGAGCCCCACCGCTTCATGAGCCTGATCGGCTCGGTTGCATTCTTCCACTTCGCAGCCATGGCCTGGCTCACCCTCGACGAGCCCGTAGACCCCTGGAGCCAGGCCGAGCTCGAGAAGCACAAGCAAGAGCTCCTGCTCGTGGCTCGCGGCCTGCTCGGCACCGCGCCGGCCGACGAGGCGGGCTGAGCAAGGGAGGACGAGCCATGCGAATGGAAGACATGATCCTCGTGAGCGTCGACGACCACGTCTGCGAGCCGCCGGACATGTGGGACAATCACGTCCCTGCGAGGTGGAAGGACCGCGCGCCGCGGCTCGTGACCAAGGACGACGGCAGCAACCTCTGGGTCTTCGAGGGCGGGCAGATTCCCAACGTGGGCCTCAACGCCGTCGCGGGCCGTCCGCCCGAGGAGTACGGCATGGAGCCGACGGCGCTCTCACAGCTGCGGCCCGGCTGCTACGACGTCGACGCGCGCATCGAAGACATGAACGCCAACGGCGTGCTCGGCTCGCTGTGCTTCCCCACCGTGCCGGGCT
>CAZYOL010000006.1:0-55527 GCA_964649065.1 uncultured Spirochaetales bacterium | reverse complement strand
ACACCCTCGAGGGCTGGGGCCACCAGTGGCCGGCTCCCGGCGTGCTCGGCGACGGACCGATCCTGGGCGGCTTCGACGCCGCCCGCGAGGCGTGGCGCTTCTTCCGCGAGGCCTCCTGAGAAGACCCTGGCCTCGGCAGCCTCACCGGTAGCTCCCGAGATCTCTGCACGGCTGCGGCTTCGGGCACCCAGAGGCGTCGGGCTCGACCACGTAGGTGAGCTCGACGAAGGGCAGCGGCGGGCGACTCCCAGGGGCTGGCCGGCGGCGGCTGAAATTCCCTGTACCCTCCATCCGTTCCAGTGCGTTGGAACTTCTACGGTTCGAGCGGCACTCTGCATTTGGATGAGTGCGCAACCACCTGACGGAGGCTCGGGCGGTAGCGCCACTTCGATTGCACCGGGCTCGAGGCCAAAGGGACACGATGCGCACTCTCGGTCGCCAGCTGCCCGTGGCTGCCCTTCTCGCCACGCTCGCGGGGCTGATCGTCGTGCAGCCGGCCCTGTCGCTCACCCATGCACACGAGCACCTGAAGCAGCATGCACACGAGCACCCGGAGCAGGGCCGGGACGCAGCCCCGCCGGAAGAAGCTCCCGGAGAAGAGGGTGAGGGCGGCGAGCACTGCGAGCTCTGCCTCTCGCTCTCGCTGAGTCGCTCGGCCTCCGTCTCGCACTTCATCCTCGCGTATGCCCCTGCCCTGGTCGTGGGGCAGATCGAAGCCGTGTTCCCGCTGCAGGGGCCGAGCGAATCGCCCCGCACGCCAGGCTCTCCCCGCGCCCCTCCCGTCGGCTGATCTCTCTCCACGCGTCCGGCCCCTCAACGGGCCGGGCATGGACCCGCTCGCGCGATCGCGCCGCGCGGCGGCGAACGATCCAGCTGTCGAGGAGCCTCGCGGTGCAAGACGAACAACGCGGCGATCCTGAAAGCTTCGAAGACCTCATTCGTCCCCACCTGTCCGCGGTCCGGGCGACCGCGCGGACCATCCTCGGCGACGACGATGCCGCGTCGGATGCGGTACAGGAGGCGCTGATCACGCTGTGGCAGGCGGGCGAAGTGCCCGAGCACCTGCGGCGATGGCTCCTGAGGACGGTCGTCCACCGCAGCCTGCACGCCCGGCGTTCCCGGATCAGGCGACGCCACTGGGAGGACCACGGCGGAGCTGCGGTGCTCGCGTGTGCGCTGTGCGACCCGGAGCGCGAGCTCGAGATCCGAGACCTGATCGACTGCCTCGACCGCGCCCTCACGGCGCTGCCTCGGCAGCACCGGGAGATCCTCGTGCTCCGGGAGCTGGAGGGGCTCGAATACCGCGAGATTTCGGACCTGCTCGGCGTCCCGGTGGGGACGGTGCGCTCCCGCCTCAACCGCGCGCGCGCCCAGATTCGCGCTGCCACGGACGAGGAGCTGTAAGCCGCCCCATGACGGATCCGTTTCCGGTCGTAGGCCTCCTCCTGGTCCTGGCTTCCCTGGCCGGGGCGGTCTGGCTGGTGCGGCGCGAGGGCTCCAGACGTCGGGCGCTCGCCCGTCTGGACGAGGGCGATGCGGAGGGCCGAGCCGCGCGCGCTTCCCGAGGGCGGCCCTTCGGCCGGGTTCGCCTCTGGCCTGCCGTCGTCGTCGCGGGGCTCGTCACGGCCGGCTGCCTCGTCTGGCAGTGGAGTGCGATCCTGTCGACCGGCGCCGGCGCCGTCGCGGGAGTGCTCGTCTACCTGGCCTTCGCCGCCTTCACGCAGCAGCGGTCGCTCCAGCTCGAGGAGGGTCTCGCAGAGGTGATCGGCCTCACGAGCTCGGCGCTGCGCGCGGGCGCGAGCCCGGTCGAAGCCCTGGAGCGCGCGGCGAGCGCCATCCGCGGTCCGGCCCGGGGCCTGCTGCTGGACCTCGCCGGGCGCCTCCGCCTGGGCGAGGAGGCCGAGGCGGCGCTCGCCGGCCTCGCCGAGCGCGTCCCGCTCGAGTCGTTCCGCTTGTTCTCCCTGGCGCTCTCCGTGCAGTGGCGCGCGGGAGGCAGCCTCGAGCGCTCGCTCGCGGTCGTGTCGCGCGCCGTGCGCGATCGGGTCGAGGTGCAGCGGCGCATCCACACCCAGGCCGCCCCGACGCGCGGCTCGGTCTTCGCCTTCGTGGCGGCCACGGCGGGCATCGCCTACCTCATGTGGCAGAACGATCCCGCCAACTTCGAGCGCTTCGTCGCATCCTCGAGTGGCAGCACGCTGGTCGGCGTCGCGGTCTGGCTGCAGGCGCTGGGGATCCTCTGGATGTGGCGAATCTCCCAGATTCGGGTGTAGCGAGCAGCACCATGGGCCAGACGCTCGCACTCCTGCTGGGCACTGCCCTCCTCGCCGGCGCCGGCGCCACCGCCTTCGCGCTCCAGAGCCGCAGCCGCAGCCGGGCGCGACTCTGGGAAGAGGACGAGGTCCGGGTGACCCGCCGCGAGCCGGGGCGGCTGGAGCTCTGGCTCTCCCGTGCCGGCTTCCGCGGGGCCGGAGCCCCTGCGCGCTTCGCTGCGGCCTGCGTCGCTTCGACCGGGGCGGGGCTGGCGCTGGCGCTGATCGTCGCCCGCAGCCCAGCCCTGCTGTCCGCCTCGCAGGGCTTCGCAGGCCTTCCCGTCGTGGGCCTTCCCCTCGCGCGGGTGGTGATGTGGCTGCCCTGGCTCTCGGCGCTCGGCCTGGCGGCACTGCCTCCTCTGCTGGTGCGTGCGCGCCGCGAGAAGCGCGTGGCCGCCGTGGAGCAGGACCTCCCCCTCCTGCTGGAGCTGCTGGCGACCCTCGCCGAGGCGGGGCTCGGCTTCGACGCCTCCCTGGACCGGGTCATCGAGTCCGAGTCGTCGGAGCGCCCGCTGGCCCAGGAGCTCCGCATCTACCAGGCCGAACTCCTGGGAGGCGGCTCTCGCACCGAGTGCCTGCGCCGACTGGCCCACCGCATCGAGGTCCCCTCGGTGACGAGCGCCACCGCCGCCCTCGTGCAGGCCGAGGAGACGGGGTCCGGGCTGGCGGAGGTGCTGCGCCCGCTGGCAGAGGATCTCCGCCTGCGCCGCCGCGAGCGCGCGCTCGCACGTGCCGAGGCACTCCCCGAGAAGCTGGTCTTCCCGCTCGTGCTGGGCTTCCTGCCCGGGCTCCTCGTGTGGACGCTGGGCCCTTCCTTCCATCAGCTCTTCGGCGTCGTGGATTCGATCATGCGCGGCGGAGGCTGAGCCCCCAAGCGCTGGAGCAGGTCGTTGCGGCGCGCGAGGACGCGGCTCAGCTGGGTCTGCAGCTCCGGGTCTTCGATCGACCACGGCATCGGCTCCGGGGGGGCCTCCCGCAGCAGCGCCAGCAGGCGGCCGTAACGAGGCTGGCCGAGCAGGGCGGTGATGCGAGGGGCCCGATAGACCACGATCGGGTGGTCGTCGGTGTTGTGCGGCCCCGGCCCCGCATAGCCCTCGAGGCCCGCTGCGTCGCTGACGAGCATCCCGAACAAGCTCAGATCGGAATCGAGATCGACCTCGGCCAGGGCTTCGCGCAGGTCTTCGCTCTCGACCCGTCGCCCGATCCAGCCGGGCTGGTAGCGCGGCCACTCGCCTCGAGCTCCGATCAGCGCGACGGCGGGAAAGTTCAGCTCCACGTCGTGGAGCGCGGCCCGCGCCCCGGGGAAGACCTCCAGAAAGGTCCGGATCACGTCGCGCAGCGTCGGCTCGTCGAGCTGATAGGTCGGCAGCCACTGGCAGAACAGGCCCTGGTCGCCGAGCCGCTCGCGGACCGCCTGGAAGTGCTCCCGGGTGTAGAGCATTCCGCTGCCGTCGCGGGCCGGGTGGAAGAGATCGGCCACGATGACGTCGAAGCGCTCGGGGCTGGTGCGGACGAAGCGCCGGGCGTCGGCAGCCTGGACGCGGGCCCGCTCCACCAGGCTGCGGCCGTCCACGGCGAAGGCGGGCAGGACGTCGACGACCTCGGGAATCAGCTCGACCGCGTGGACGTCGAGGCCGGGGTGCTCGGTGGCGGCGAGTGCGGTGATCCCGGTGCCGAGGCCGAGATACAGGACGCGACGCGGCTCCGGGTGCAGCAGCAGGGGAATGTGCCCCTGGCGGAGCTGCATGCGCAATCCGGACGCGCCGGTGTCCCCCATCTCGAAGCGGTTGTTGATCCGCAACGAGCGGTGACCCTTCTCGTTCTCCAGCACGGCCACGGAAGCCATGAGGCCCTCGCGGAAGTCGATGACCGTCTGCCCCTGGAAGGTGATGACCGAGCTCAGCTGCGGGGGAAGCAAGGCGAGGAGGAGCAGCGGAGGCACGGCCAGCCACAGGGGGGCACGCGTGCCGAGCCCGGCCAGCGTCAGATAGCCGAGCGCCACCGCCGCCAGCGCCCACTTGGTGCCGACCAGTGGCATCAGCAGGACGCCCACGAGCAGGGGCGCGAAGAAGCCGCCGACGGTGTTGACGGCCAGCGCCGCACCCACGCCACCCGACGCGGTCTTCGCCTGCTGGGCGAGCAGGCTGAAGGTCGCCCCCATCGCCGCCGTGGGCCCCAGCAGGGCCAGGGCCGCGACCAGCGTCTCGGAGACCAGGACGCCGAGGATCGAGTGGCCGAAGCTGAGGCGGCTGAATTCGTAGACGGAGGCGCTGGCGGCCAGGCCGAAGCCACCCAGCATACACAGCGCCGAGAGGACGCAGAGCAGGCGGCCGAGCGCGATGTCTCCGCTCCCGGGGCGCTGCCAGCGCTGCCACGCCGCGGCCCCCGCAGCCGTGCCCACCAGGTAGACGCTCAGCACCGCGGCATAGCTGTAGACGGTGTTCTCGATCACCTGGGCGAGCACCCGTAGGACGACGATCTCGTAGCCGATGCCGAGCAGCCCGGTGCAGAACAGCATGAGCGGGCGAAGCGTTCGGGGGGCGGGCGGGGAGCCCTCCTGGCGCCGCGCACCACGAGCCTCGGCGGGCCCTCCAGGCGGATCGAGGCCAGCCCTCCCGGTCTCCTCCACCCCGCGCCAGGGCAGCACCCCCAGCGCGCAGGCGAGGTTCAGCGCCGCCAGGCCGAGCACCGTGGCGCGATAGCCCAGCGCCGGAACGAGGACGAAGGCGCTGAGCAGGGTGCCGACCACGGCGCCGAGGGTGTTGGCCGCGTAGAGCCCCCCGACGTGGCGGCCGCCCTGGGCCACCCCGCTGACGAGGCGCTCCATGGCCGGCAGCGTCGCTCCCATCGCCGCGGTCGCCGGCAGCAGCAGCAGCAGCGGCAGACCCAGCGCCACCAGCCACTGCCGGAGCGCCGAGGGCATGGGCCCCGTCCACAGGAGCGCCAGCTCGTTGACCGGCGTCACGAGCCACACGCAGGCGGCACACCAGAGACCGATGATCGCTTCCAGGCCCGCGTACCAGAGGCCCGGTCGTCGGCTACGGCCGATGGGCCGGTCCAGCGCCCAGGCGCCGAGCGCGAAGCCACCGAAGAAGGCGCCGACCACCGCCAGGGCGGCGGGCAGCTCGTGGCCCAGCCCCACTGCGAGCATGCGGACGAAGGCGATCTGGTAGCCGAGGCCGGCCAGCCCGGACAGCAGGAAGATCGCGTGCAGCCACCCGGGTCGAGAGCTCGGCTCGACGAGCTCGCGACGCCGGGGCCGTCCTCGCACTCCTCAGCTCTTGGCCAGCGCGGCCCCGATCATGCGCGACGAGCCATCAGGCTCCGGAGGGCGCGCACGCCCGCGAGGACGAGGAAGAAGCCCAGGGCGGCGATCCCGCCGGGCCCGAGGGCCGGCACGGCCACGGCCTCACCGCTCGCATCGTCCGGGCCGGTGCACTCCTGGTCCGTCAGGTTGTTGAACAGATCCGCCGCTCCGAAGGGGTCGCTGCGGAAGTCGATCTTCCCATCGAGATCGTTGTCGATGCCATCGTCGCACTCGAGCAGGGCGGACTTCTCGGAGGTGTCGGTGGCGCTGTCGCAGCCCGGGTCGCCGCCCGCGAAGTCGACCAGGCCGTCGCGGTCGTTGTCGACGCCATCGGAGCAGCGCGGCTTGTCGAGCTGGTTCTCGACCTGGGTGCGGGCCACGAACTCGGCGTCGGCGTCGACCTGGTCGGTTGCGTAGACGAAGTAGAACGGCGCCCCCTCGGCGAAGCCCGGCACGGTGTAGTCGAGCCTCACGAGATAGACGCCGCGCGTCGCCTTCTCGCCGGGCACGTTCGACCGCAGAGAGAAAGAGACGTGATCGTGGATGCCCCCCGTATCCCCGGTGATATCGAAGCGAAGGCCCTCCACCTCGGAGGTTCCGCCATCCGCGACCACCGTGGGACCCTCCGTCATGGCGAAGAACTCCTGGTTGGGAACCGCCACCCAGCTCACGTCGTTCTCGTCGAGGCCGCCGCTCATGTTGGTGTCCTCCGCTTCCCAGTACAGCAGATTCCTGGCGGCGCCCCCGGCCGTCGGCTGCTCGGTGAGGAAGTCGAGGTAGAGATTCGTGTTCGGAGGCAGCGGGAAGGCCGAGGGGACGAGGTTGCAGGGGCTGGTGCCCGCGGCGAAGCCGGGATCGTCCTGGTCGTCGTTGCCGTCCAGGCGCACGTCCCAGACGCTGATCGGATACAACAAGCTGACCGGGTTACTCCCGAAG
This sequence comes from uncultured Spirochaetales bacterium, assembly GCA_964649065.1. Classification (GTDB taxonomy): domain Bacteria; phylum Myxococcota_A; class UBA9160; order UBA9160; family SMWR01; genus CAZYOL01. Next base: position 48,975 of record CAZYOL010000006.1, on the reverse strand, counting down.
TCCACCGCGCCGGTAATCAGCTGCGAGTACTCCTGCGTCTGGGAGTGATCGAAGGTCTGCGAGGGGCAATCGTCCCCGGCGACCTGCAGGCGAGCGAGCAGCACGTCGCAGTGACTGGTCGTGCAGGGCTGGGCGCCCACGGAGCTCGCGGTGGCGAGCAGGAACGGCATCACGAGAAGCAGCTGGACGACTCGTCTCATCGGACCCCCCAGGAGATAGACGGTGAGAATGAACGGAGAGCGGGAGGCGGAAACTTCCGCCCCCCGCTCTCGGATTCGCTGAGAGACCCTGCGGGTCTCGGGACCCTTCGGTGCCGGGCGAGGCTCAGGCGGCCGAGCGCCGACGACGACCGCCGACGGCCAGGCCGAGAATCCCCAGACCCGTCAGGATGCCCGTGCCCGGCTCGGGGACGATGCTGGCCAGGCTGGCGATGGCATCCTCGTGCAGCTCCTCGTCCTCGACGCCGAAGTCGAAGACCACGCCCCAGGCTGCAGACGGGGCGAGATCGTCGATGAAGGTACGACCGGCGATGGCGTAGAAGCCTTTCGTCGGGTCGACCAGCCCACCATTGCCGTTCAGGAAGAAATCCGGGTGGGTATCGAAGTTCCCGCTCCCGTCGGTGGAATCCAGGATGATGTTCTTGAGCTGGTTCGTGCCGTCGAGGCTCCCGCCGCTGCCCAGGTCGCCCACGATGTCCAGGGTCTCGGAGTTGGGCACGAGGCCCCACGAGACCGACCCCGTGCCGTCCCAGTACAGGAGACTCGCCCCCGCGACGGGCGAATTGGGGATCCGTCTCACCTCGATGGTGTGGCCCTTGTTGGCGGCCAGGGAGCTCCCGTAGTCGAGGCTCACCCCGCTATTGGAGAAGAAGCCGGGCTCTTCGGAGGTACCCACGACCGGGGGCCCCGGATTCGTGACGTCGTCGAGCTCTCCCTCGAACACCCGCGTCCTCTGCCCGGTGTCGTCGCAGCCCGGGGGCCCGAACCCGGTGAAGCACTCCACGTCGATGCCGCCGATCCGAGCCTTGTTGTCGAACTCGAACACCAGGGCATCGAAGTGCTCGGCCCTCGCCTCGGGCGCCGCCGCGAGCGCCATCCCGGCCGCCGCCGTCACTGCCAGCGCAGCCCTGATCGCAAACCTGTTTCTGGACATCTTCAGCCATCCCCTTCCAGCTTCGGCGCGCCTGATTCCCAGCAGGCACCGCCTGGTTTCGACTCCGTCGGCGCGCCTCGTTCCCAGCAAGGCCCGAGCCGATCCGTTCAGAGGGCATGTGCCGGACCGGGGCAGAAAGTTCCCCACGGAGCGCTCGAGGTCCGGACCGGGAGCTCGAATCGTCGAGCCGCGCGAGGCAGCGCGCCCCGTCGACTCGCCGGGGCTTGCGCCGCGAGCTTTCGTTCGGGTAGGTTCGCTCCCTGATCTTCGGAGCGGCCTCATGAACCGCGGCGCCTACCACAGCCCGGCCACGCGACGAGGGATCCTGGCTTTCCGGATCCTGGCCCTCCTGACGGGCCTGGCCGTCGTCACGGGCGAGCTGGTGCTCGCAGGCCACGGCGCCTGTCGAGATCATGTCGAGGGCTGCCGGAATCATGTCGAGCATCCTGGCGACGCTGTACACATCGTTGCCAGCTGTTCCCTGTGCGCCTTCGAGGCCGCGCGCCCGTCGGAGGCCAGGCCCTCTCCGCTACACCGAGCGGTACTGCCGCTGCCGTGGACGACGCTGCTCGTCTCCGCGCTGCCAGCAGCCCGGCCCCAGGAGCTCCGGCTCGCAGGCCCGGCCGCGCCGCGCGCACCACCCACCGCCTAGCCGACTCCTGCACATCACCCTCCAACGCGGCGCACGAACAGACGCGTCGCGACCAGGCGTCGAGTGTGCGCGATTGCGCGAACTCGACGGGAACGACGAGAGAGGATCCGTGTCCAGGCACTCCCTCATCCGCGTCGCAGCGCTGCTTTCCCTCCACGCGATCGCCGCGAGCCAGGCCTCCGCGCAGGTTCAGGACCGGAGCGTGATCCTCGGCATGCACGAGCGGCTCCAGCTGGCGGGGGACGTGGCGCGGGTCTCGGTCGGCAACCCCCGCGTGCTGGACATCGAGATTCTCAGCAGCCGCGAGCTGCTGGCGCTGGGCAAGTCCGTCGGACGCACGAATCTCCTCGTCTGGTACACCGACGGCAGCACCGACGATTTTCACTGGACCGTGCAGCGGGACCTCGTCCTGCTGTCGAAGATTCTGCGCGACATCCACCCGAGCCTGACGGTCGAGTCGGCGCCCGACCGCGATGCGATGATCCTGCGCGGCGTGGTGCCAGACCTGCGCTACTCGCGCCTCGCCGAGGCAGCCGCCACCAACTACCTGCGGGCGGGCGGCAGCCGCACTCCGGCCGGGCGCTCGCTGGTGCTGCCGGCGGGGGGAGACCTGGCCGCCCCGGAAGAAGGAGCTCCGCAGGCCGAGGCGGACGACTCGCTGGGCGACTCTCCGCTGGGGGTGGGCATCTCCGCGGGCCAGTTCTCGGCAGGCGGTCCGGCGGTGATCAACCTGATCCAGGTGGGCGACCTCCCGACGACGCTCGAGGAGCGGATCCTCGCGGCGGTTCGCCCCCTGGGCGGGGAGCAGCTCACCGCGAGACGCATCGTGCGCGGCGAGATTCCCAACGACGCGATCGACACCTTCGTGCTCGAGGGCGAAGTCGAGGGCCAGGTGGAGCTGACGCGCATCCTGATCGCCGCCTCGACGGTGGTCACGGGCCGCACGTCGGGCGACATTCAGGTTCTCGCCAACGAGGCCGGCGCGCTGGGGGCGGGCGGCTCCGTCGGCGCGGGCGCAGGCGGGGGCGGCGGCTTCGGGGGCGGCGGCGGCGGCCGTTCCGGGCGGTCCATCGGCTCGGCCGGACTTCGGAGCAACCAGATCCGCGCGAACATCGGGCGGGCCAAGGCCCTGTCCACCGCGGGAGGCCGGGTGCTCGCCTTCATTCGGGTTCGCGACATCCCCCAGGTGCGCGTGCAGGTGCGCGTCTTCGAGGTGAACCGCACCCGGCTCAAGGATTGGTTCCCGGCGATCAATACGGTGAAGGTCGACCAGGCCCAGCCCGTTCAGCCTCCGCTCGTCCCGGGCATGCCCGGCGGCGGCGACGGAGGAATCGCTCCCGTATTCGGCGACGTCTCCTGGCAGATGGCGACCCGCATCCTGCAGGGGGCGCTGTTGAGCCAGTGGCAGGTCATCGCCGGCGAGTTCGCGATCGACGTCTTCATCGCCCTGCTGGAGGCCGAGGGCGTGGCTCGCAACCTCGCGCGCCCGACGCTCACCGTCCTCTCGGGCGAGTCGGCCGTCTTCAACGTGGGCGGCGCCATCCCGATCGACCGGACGCTCACGACCGCGGCCGGCAACCAGAGCTTCGCCGACGTCTTCTTCCAGGAGTTCGGCATCACCCTGGCCGTTCGGCCCCTGGTCGGCGACGACGACATGATCACCATGGACGTGAGCCCGGACATCTCCTTTCCGGACCCCACGCTCACGGCGGCGCTCGACGAGGGCACCACGGACGGGGCCAGCACGGCGGCCTTCGAGACGCGGACGCTCAGCACCAGCACCCGGCTGGCGGACGGCGACGTCCTCGCGATCGGCGGGCTCCTGCAGCAGGAGGAGACGGTGGACTCCTCCTACCTCCCGGTCGCCCACGAGGTGCCCGCGTTCGGCTGGCTGGTGAAGAGCCTGAGCCGCGGCAGGGACGAGACGGAGGTGGTGATCCTGGTGAGCCCGACGATCGTCCGCGATCGCATCGCGGGGACCGAACTGTGGGAATATCCCAACAGCTCGGAGATGCTGGCGGCGCTCCTGCCCGAGCCCGAATCCGAGTGAGCCCGAGGCCCTCGAGATCGCCCGAAGTTCGCGGGAACCGATCCGGGGCGGCCGGCGCTAGGTTTATGCGGAGATGTCTCCGGAGTCCGTTCCAAGGACCCACACACTGACCGAGGAGGAAGTCATGAGAACGCTGAGAACGAGAAACCGACGCCGCGAGAGTGGAGCAGCCCTCGCGGAGTACGGGCTGCTGGTGGCGGGCATCACCATGGTGAGCCTGGTCGCCGTGACCGTGCTGGGCTCCAAGGTGGGCGGCCTGATCGGATCCGTCGCCACCCTGCTCCCCGGCGCCTACACCGACCAGAACGCTCCGGTGCAGGTGGGTCAGATGCTCGAGACCCGCACCGAGGACACCAACGGAGACGGCGTCAAGGAGATCGTCGTCGACAGCTCGCGGATCACGGACGACGGCGGCGGCCTGGTGGGCAACGAGCCGAGCGTGCCGCGTCTGGGCCAGTCCATGGGCCTCGATGGCCACGACACGTCGCACCTGTACCAGCTGGGGGGCAAGAGCAATCCCTTCCACGGCGGCGGCGGCTTCTAGGCCGGAGGACGCTTGGCAGCCGTGCCTGGCGAGTCCGCAGGGGGGTGGTTTCGCAAGCGACACCAGCACGCGGGCGTGCTCGTCGAGTTCAGCGTTTCGCTCGTCGTCCTCTGGCTGATCGTAGCCGCGACGCTGGACCTCGGGCGCGCCTTTGCCGCGGCGCACGTGCTGCAGAGCGCAGCCCGCGCCGCGGCCCGGGAGCTCGCACTCCAGGAGGTCCCTTACGAGGACGACTTCCGCGAGGCACTGCTCACGGTCTTCGACCCGGCCTACCTCGTGGTCGATGCGGACTGTCTGGAGCGGTACGCAGCCAACAGCGGGAGAACCCCCGAAGCGGAGCTGGTGGAGATCCTGCGAGCGCGACAGCTGACCCTGAATCTCATGCTGAGGCCCCTGATGATGTTCGAGCACGTGGCGGTAGGGGGGACGGAGTACCATCTGCTGCGCTATCCGGGGGCCCTGCTCAGCGCGGCCAGCTCGGATACCAATGGGAAGCGCTGCTCGACGCCCTTCACGGTGGGGATCGCCCAGGTCGACGACGGGCAGTCGCGCGTCACCCTCCACTCGGTCGTGGAGGAGATCGATCCAGGCGCGTTCAGCCTGGCCGCGGGCTCGGCGGGCGCGCTGCCGGCCGGCACGGTCGGGCTGCGCCTGCTGTACCCCTTCCAGGCGGCGGGGCTGAGCGCCTGGCGGGTCGTGGATGGCTTCCAGAAGCCCGTTCCCGCCGCCGAGGCGAGCGATTACCAGGTCGACCTCGAGGGAGGCCTGGTGGCTTCCCCGCTGGCCGGTCTCGACGCCCGCGGCTCCGACGGCGAGCTGCAGGCCTACGCCGTGCGCGGCCACGGGGAGCCGATTCCGATCTACGGCGGCAGCCTGGGGCTCGGTGTCCAGAGCGTTCTCGGCCGCGAGGTGCGACCCTACCGCAGGCTGCTGAGCGCTCAGGCCATTGCTGCCCGCGAAGTGATCGGGGGCACCTGATGCAACGTGCCGCCAGACGGCGGCGGCGCTGGACAGCCTCCAGCCTTGCGCTCCCGGGGCTGCTGGTGCTGGTCGCAGCGCTCGGCCTCGGCCTGATCGCGTCCTCCATGGGCTGGCTCGGCGGCGAGGAGACGCGGCCGCAGGGCGTGCCGGAAGGCCTTGTGGCCGTCCCCGCCGCCGCCGTGGCGATTCCCACCTACACCCGGGTGGGCCTCGAGCACCTCTTCGATCCGAGCACCGGAGACCTGCGAGCCATGTACCTTCCGGAGGGATCGCTGCTGCCCGAGACCTTCGTCGATGTCCGGGAGATCGTCGGCCGGGTCCTGGCGACCGACAAGGCGCCCGGGGAGCTCTTCAGCCAGCAGGACTTCTTTCCGCCCGGCACGCGGGAGGGCATCGTGGCCGGCATTCCGCCGGGCAAGCGGGCGATGCGCATCGATGCCAGCAAGGTGAACGGGATCGTCGGCCTCGGGCGCGGCGATCGCTTCGATCTGGTCGCCACCCTGGACTTCGCCCAGGGGCGAACGGGTGTCCAGGTAGAGGGCACGAGCACGAACCAGCTGGGGGCCTTCGGATCCCAGATCCGCGCCACCACCATCGTCGAGGGGGGTGCGGTCGTACAGCCGCTCGAGACGCGCGCCGTCGCGGGACGCGACGAGCAGCTCGTCGAGGAGATGGTGATTGCGGTGGATCCAGCCGAGGTCGCCGGACTCACCGAGGCCCTCCACACCCGGGCTCGCATCGACTGCGTTCCCCGCTCGGGCCGCCCGACGGAGGCCGAGGCGCCCGAGGACGCCGCCCCGAACGGCCGAAGCGGCCTGCGGGTCGTCGAGACGATCTCGGGAGGCCAGCGGCGGGTGGTGGCGGTTCCCTACGGCGAGGAGGCGGATCCCGGTCCATCGCTGCGCGCGGAGAGCGACGACGGCCGGGGAGGCAGCTAGGCGTGATCGCACTGGTCGCGGTGCTCGCGTTCGCGATGCTCTCGTTGACGGCCCTGACGGCGGATCTGGGCCTTGCGGCCACCGAGCAGAACCGCCTCGAGGTGGCGGCGGAAGCCGCGGCTCTGGCCGCTCTGCGCGAGGAGGCCAGGCTCGATCACGAGGCGGACCGCGGGACGCCCGGCGACGACTACGTCCGCTGCTCGGCCACGGCCTCTCGGGAGGCGTGCATCGCCGAGCTCGCCGCCTCGCGAGGGAGCGGGGTCGCGTACGAGATTTTGCAGGGCCGGGCCGACGAATCCGGGGGCGCGCTCAGCCCGGGCGCCGACCCGACCACCCTCTCGAGCTGCGGCCCGGGTTGCTGGCGGGCGATGATCGAGAGCAGCGCCCTCCCGAACGACGGAGCCGAAGTCGACCTCGGCCCGGGCGACGCCCGGATCCGCCTCTCGAGCTGCGGCGATGCGTGCTGGGAGGCGGAGATCGAGCAGGCGATTCCGCTGCTGTTCGGGCAGGCCTCGCTGCTCGGCTTCCAGGACGGCGAATCGCTTCGCGAGCTGCTGGCTGCCCGCGAGGGGGGCAGTGCCCTCGTGGGCGACGGCACTCCGACCGACCCGACCGACGGCTTGTTGTTGCGCACCCGCGGAGTACCGATCCGCGGCCTCGCCCGGGCGAACGTCCAGCCGGTGGTTCGCGTAGGTCTCCCCGTGGTACGGGAGGAGGGGCCACCCGAAGAGCGGGGCCTGGTGCTCCCGGGCCGCGCGCCCTTCGCGTTGACGCTCGAGGCCTGGGACGGGCTCGGCGAAGGCTTGCGATCCATCGAGCTCGAGGGCACCGAGCTGCAGCTGAACGGGACCCGCGTCGGCTACCGCATCGGCATGGGCCCCACGGGCCTTCGGGCGGGAGAAGCGCTGGGGCTGGGAGGGGAGGCGCTGGGGCAGCTGCAGGGCCCGGATCCGTCGAGCCCGGGCCCGTATCTCGCCTACGTCCCGCTCACCAACGTGCTCCCAGACCCCGAAGTCGACGCGATCGTGGTCGGTTTCGGCTACGCGAGGGTGTTGTACCTGGGCTCTGCGTCGGGTTCCGGAGCGGGGGGCCAGCCCGCCCTGCGTCTGCAGCGCCTGACGGACCGCGTCGCCCCGGGCAACGCCAGCGCATCTCCGCGCTTCCTGGCCGGATCGGACGTGACCGCCGTTCTCAGAGAGCGAACGGAGAACGTGGTCCCCGTGCTCCTCCGGGCAGCCGTGCCGCGATGAGCAGCGGAGAAGAGCGCAACCTGGTGCGCACCCTCCAGGTGCTCGTCGTCGGGCGCAGCGGCGAGCTGGCGGAGGAGCTCGAGGCCGCCCTGCACGCGGCCACCGATCTGCGGGTTTCCCTGCGACAGGCTCGAGACTTCGCGGAGGCGGGCGAGGCGACGCGGTCGAGGCTCCCGGATCTGGTCTGCACCGAGCTGGGAGCCGATGCCTCTGCCCTGCGGAGCTTCGTGTCCTCGCTGCGGGCCCTGGCACCGGATCTCCCCTTCGTCGGGCTCATCGACCGACGCCCGCAGGAGGGCGAGGCCGGACGGGAGGTGCTGGTGGAGGCCCTGCGCACGGGCTTCCTCGACGCGATCGAGCGGCCCGTCTCGAGCGCGGATCTGCGCCGCGTGCTGCCTCAGGTGCTGGCAGCAGCGCGGGCCCGCGAGACCGCGGGGCGCGTAATCGTCTTCCACAGCACCAAGGGCGGGGTGGGCAAGTCGACCCTGTCGGTCAACGTCGCCTGTGGCCTGGCGCGCCGGATGCCGGATCGGGTGCTGCTCATCGACGCCTCCCTTCAGCTGGGCGTGTGTGCGGTGGCGCTCGACCTGGAGTCTTCGACCACCCTTGCCGACGCCGCCCGCGAGCGGGATCGCCTCGACGAGACGCTGCTGCGCGAGCTCTCTCCGCGCCATTCCTGCGGGCTCCGCGTCCTGGCCTCGCCGCACGGCCCCCTCGACGCGGCCGACGTGGACGACGAGGCCCTCGCGCGGGTGCTGGCGATCGCTCGCCGCGCCTTCGACTTCGTCGTCGTCGACACCCTGCCCATGGTGGATGGGGCCATGCTCACGCTGCTGGACTCGGCGGACCGGATCTTCCTGGTCAACCAGGGAACCGTGCCGGACGTGATCGGGGCGGCGCGGCTGGTGCAGACGCTCGACGAGCTGGATGTCGGCCCGCAGCGGCGCCGCATCGTGCTGAACCGCAACACCCCGCGCTTCGCGGGCTCGCTCACTGCGGCGGAGGTGGGGGATCGGCTCGGACAGGACGTCGACTACGAGATCCCGCACGACAAGCGCGTGCTGACGGCGCTGAACCTCGGCGAGCCGCTGGTGCTGCGCTCCGGCAGCCGATTCGGCTGGGGGCGCGTGCTCCGGCAGATCATCGAGGAGGTGGCGGCGCTCGGCAGCGAGAGCGAGCCGCCGGAGCGTCCGGAGCCGAGAGAAGCCGAGGAGCCACAGCGCGCCTGGCGCACGGCGGACGCAGACGCGTGAGCAGCCCGGTCGACTCGGAGGCCCTGCGCCGACGCCTGCGCGGCGCGAAAGGCGACGAGATCCGGGGCTGGAAGCGCTCGTCGCCGGCACCCGCGACGGTCGGGGGCGCCAAGCCGCCGGAGACCGGCGGGGCGCGCAAGGGCTCCATGCACCTGAAGGCAGAGCTTCAGGGGCAGCTCCTCGACGAGATCTCGAGGCGGGGTCTGCTCGGCGCCGACGACGACGAGATCGCCGGGGCGGTCGCCGACTTCGCTCGATCCCTCCTCCAGGAGGAGGACCTGGCCCTGAACGAGGACGAGCGCCAGCGGCTCGTGGAGGAGCTGGTGGAGGAGACCATCGGCGTGGGCCCCCTGGCTCCCCTGATGGCGGACCCGGCCGTCACCGATGTCCTCGTGAACAGTCCAGACGCGGTCTACGTGGAACGCTTCGGCCGGCTGGAGCGGACGGAGGTCCGCTTCCGGGACAGCGCCCATCTGCTGCGCGTCGTCGAGCGGATCGCGGCGCGCGTCGGCCGCCGCATCGACGCCGCCTCGCCGATGGCAGATCTCAGGCTGCCCGACGGAAGCCGCGTCAATGCGACCCTCCCCCCGGCCACGCCCGACGGGCCCACGCTGTCGATCCGCCGCTTCGGCCGCCGCCGGCTCCGCGCCGCCGAGCTGCAGAAGCTCGGGGCCTTCTCGGAGGCCATGGGAGCCTTTCTCGGCGCGGCGGTGCGCCACCGCCTCAATCTCCTGATCTCGGGTGGCACGGGGGCGGGCAAGTCCACGCTGCTCGGGGCGCTTGCCGAATCGATCTCGGCGGCGGAGCGGGTCGTGACCATCGAGGACACCCTCGAGCTGATCCTCGACCAGGCGAACTGGGTGCGGCTCGAGGCGCGGCCCGCCAACGTCGAGGGCCGGGGTCGGATCACGGCTCGCGACCTCGTCATCAACAGCCTGCGGATGCGCCCGGATCGCGTGATCGTCGGCGAGGTGCGCGGCGGCGAGGCCCTCGACATGCTGCAGGCGATGAACACCGGCCACGACGGCAGCCTCGGCACGGTCCACGCGAACTCGCCTCGCGACGCGCTCTCCAGGGTCGAGACCATGGTCCTGATGGCTGGCCTCGAGCTCCCCGCCCGCGCGATCCGCGAGCAGATCGTCTCCGCGCTCGACTTGATCGTGCACGTCGAGCGCTTCGAGGACGGAGTCCGCCGGATCGCCACCGTCTCGGAGATCGTCGGGCTGGAGGGCGACACCCCGCTCCTGCAGGACATCTTCCTCTTCGATCGCCAGGGGATCGAGGAAGGGCGGGTTCTCGGGGATTTCGTCGCCAGCGGCATCGTCCCCCGCTGCGTGTCGCAGCTTCGCCAACGCGGCGCCGAGATCCCCCCGGACTGGTTCAGGAAACAGCCCCGGGCCCACCGTGGCTGAACGCCGGCGAGCCTGGCTGTTCCCCCTCCTCTGTATCGCCCTCAGCCTCTCGTGCTCCTCGTCGAAGGAGCCGGGACCCGGGCGCGATGATCCGGACGTCCGCCTCGGCAAGCTGCTCGAGGAGTGGTACGCGGTACGGGACGTCGGCGGCACCTGCGCGAGTGGGGGGCGCAAGTATCCCTACGTGGACTGTGGTCGCATCCAGGCGGCGATCGAGCGCCTGGCACTCGAGTTCCCGTCCCACCCTCCCATCCTGGTGGCCAACGCCGTGCTGGCCTACGAGACCCGCCAGCCCGAAAAGGCCGAGAGCTATCTCGATGCCCTGATCGAGCAGGGCCCCGTGCAGCCCGGTGCCCTGGTGTTGAGGAGCCGCCTGGCGATCCGGCAGGGGAATCTGCCCTTCGCGCGACGCATGCTGGAAGAGCAGGTGCAGATTGCTCCCGACGCGCCGGAGCTTCGCGAGGCCCTCGCCTCGGTGCACTACCTGCTCGGCAACTACGATCAGGCACGCCGCGAGCTTCGCGTGGCCGAGCGGCTCGGCGCCCCGACCTGGCGCGTCGCCTACAACCTCGGGCTGCTGGAGGAAGCCGAGGGCGATCCCTACGCGGCGATCGAGTGGTATCGGCAGGCCCTGAGGGAGAACCCGGACCTGGAGCGGGCCCGCTCCCGCCTTCGAGGCCTCGAGAGCGAGCTGGGGCCCTGAGCCGCAGCCCGGCTCTCGCTCGGTGCCCGGGAGCTGCGCGGCAGCCCGAAGCGTCGGCGGCTCCCTAGCGTCGCAGGAAGGGCCGGCGTCGCAGCGGAAGCCCTCGCAGGTGGAGCCAGGAGCGATCGCCCGCGGCGTCCAGGATCTGCACGATGCTTCCATCCGGGGCGATGCGAAAGGCGTTGTGGCTGCGCCCGCCGAGCACATAGAGATTGTCCGATGCATCGACGGCCAGTCCGTTCGGGAAGTCCAGCGGGTTCGTGCCGTCCCCGGAGCCGTTTGCGACCTCGCCCAGCCTCCCCCCGGGCTCCATCCTGTAGACCCGATTGCGGTAGGGCGAGGAGACGTAGAGGTTGCCTGCCGAGTCGACGGCGAGATCCGAGACGGATCCGAGGGAAACACCGCTCTCGCGAGCGACGATCTCTCTCTGCTCGCCGGTCGGAGAGATCCGAAAGATGCCCGATTGCGTGCCGACATAGACGTTGGCCGCCGCGTCGGTCGCCAGCACGCGGGGACGCAGCACGGGCGGGGCGACCGAAGGCCGATCTGCGAGGACCTCTCGGATCCTTCCCGCCGGCGTGATCCGGAAGACGTTGTTGCTGCCCTCGCAGGCGACGGAGACGTTGCTCCTGCTGTCGATCACGATGCCGACCGGACGGAGACACGAGCGGAGGCCGTCGCCGCGCTGGTCGAGAATCTGGCTCACGCTGCCGCCGGCAGTGATCTTGAAGACGCTATCGCTCCCCGAGCCGACGACGTAGACATCGCGAGAGCCGGCGTCCGTGGCGATTCCCGTCGGCGTGCCGAGGCCGTTTCCCAGACCGTCTCCCGAGGCGCGGATGATCTCCACGACGGGCTCCGGGAAGACGCGCAGGGCGTTGTGGGTCTCCGAGGCGGTGACGTAGACGGCGCCAGCGGGATCCACCGCGATTCCTCTCAGCCCTGCCACCCAGTCACCGAGGCCCCGCTCGTAGAGGTCGAAGACCTCCCGAACGGCGCCGTTGGGCGCGACCTGGAAGACGTTGCCGCTGCCCGATCCCAGGACGTAGACGTTTCCGAATCGATCGACGGCGAGGTCGCCGGGCGTGGCGAGGGGGTTCGCGGGGGTGAGGGTCTCGAAGACCTCGGGCCGGGCGGGACCCGGCGGGAGGGCCAGGAGAGCGACGAGGACGAGCAGCAGACGCCTGCAGAGGGCTGCGCCGCGGCCCCGCCAGCGGCCCTTCGGGATCCAAGCCATGAGCAGCTCTCTGCGCACGATCGCCCAGCTCGACGGTAGCGCTCCCGCTCCCGCGCTACTCCCCCGCCTCGGCAGAGCTGCGATGCGGCACGCGGCGCAGCTCCGCCGGATCGTAGCCGAGCTCGGCGACGCGCTCGGTGAGCGCCGCCAGCTCGGCCTCGTCGAGGCCCGCGGTGCGCGAGAGTACCCACACGTACTTGCGCGAGGGCACGCCGACGATGGCGCGCTCGTAGTCCTCGTCGAGCCAGGCGATCAGATAGGCGGACCAGAAGGGCCAGAAGGGCTGCACCCGCCACTCGGTGCGGCGCTCCTCGTCGTGGACACGGCCGCGCTGGGTCGTCACCGTCGGCTCGGCGTCGAAGCTGCCGTCGCGGAACGTATACGTGACGTCGATGCGCCCCTCCTCGTCGAGGACGTAGCGCTCGACGGCATCGTGGGCGTCGGCCTCGCTGAAGAAGAAGAGATCGACGGGGATGAACGCGACCACGTACCAGTCGCCCATGAAGCGCTCGAGCTCGATCGTCCGGTCGAGGGCTCGGAGCGGGGGCTGGCTCGAGGCGCAGCCCACGAAGGCGGCGGCGAGGAGCGTGACGCCGAGCCCCCAGACGCGATGGATCCGGTGGGCCTGCCTGTCCATGGGAGGAGATTCGCCGCCGCGCAGCGACTGGATGCAGGCCAGCCGCGGAGAATCCCGAAGCGGGGACCCGCTTCCGAGAGTGCGGCGCACGGAGAGCCCTTGGCTGCCTCCCGTCCTGGACGGCGGAGCGCCGCTGTCCAGGGCCCGACGCGCAAGCTTGCCCGGCGGCCCTCGGGCCAGCGCCCGGAGCGTGTCACCGCTCGCACATCGCCGCCGTGTCCACGAGGCGACCTCGAAATCCGCTTCAGCCGGAGCACCTCCTGCTCCGAAACGGGGGTCTGCGCGGTGCCCCGCGACGACTCGGCCGCGCTGGAGAGCTCCATGAGCAGCAACACGGCCGACGCTCGCCCGGACCTCGGACTCCGCGCCTCCGGCGAGCGGCGCCACTCGAGCCTGGTCGACCGCAAGCGCCGCGCCCCGGAGGCGGTGCTCGACGCGGTTCCGGACGCTGGCGACCTCATCGTGCCGCTCGCCAACGGCGAGCCGACCACACTCCTGGACGCGATCGAGGCGGGAGCCCAGCAGCTCTCCGACGTGCGCGTCCATCAGATGCACGCGCTGCACGACCGCCCCTACCTCCACGGCGCCTTTCCGGGCCACCTGCGCCACGTCTCCTACTTCCTGTCGGACGTCACCCGCGGCCCCTACCGGAAGGGCCAGCTCGACCTGGTGCCGAGCCACTTCAGCGAGGTGCCCCTGCACCTGGAGCGATCCACCCGGCGCAGCCTGGTCCTGGCGGCGGCCAGCCCGCCCGATCGCCACGGCTACTTCTCACTCGGCACGAACGCCGACTACGTCGCGAGCTTCATCGGGAAGCTGCCCTTCTTCCTCGAGGTCACGCCGGCCATGCCGCGCACCTTCGGTCGCAACCAGCTCCACGTGAGCCAGATCGCCGGCTTCGCCGAGTCGGAGCGCGGGCTGCTGGAGTTGCCCACCCCCGAGCCGGGGGAGAAGGAGCGCAGGATTGCCGAGCTCGTGGCGGAGCGCATCCGCGACCGTTCCACCATCCAGATCGGGATCGGAGCCATCCCGAGTGCGGTGCTCGGGCTGCTCGGGGAGCATCGCGATCTCGGCGTACACACCGAGCTGGTGAGCGACGGCATCGTCGACCTCTTCGAGCGAGGCGTGATCAGCGGCACGGCCAAGACCCTGAACCCCGGGAAGATCGTCAGCACCTTCGCGCTGGGCACGCGGCGCCTCTACGACTTCCTGGAAGACAACCCCTCGGTGGAGTTCTGGCCCGTCGGCTACGTCAACAATCCGCGGGTGATCGCACGCGAGGACAACTTCGTGTCCGTGAATGCCGCACTGGAAGTCGATCTGCTGGGCCAATGCGCCTCGGAGTCGATCGGAAGCCGCTACTACTCGGGCTCCGGCGGCCAGTCCGATTTTGCCCGCGGCTGCATGTACTCCAGGGGAGGGGCGGCGGTCATGCTGCTCCGCTCGACGACCTCGGACGAGACGGTCTCGCGCATCCGCACCCAGCTCACGCCAGGAGCCGTGGTAACGACCAACAAGAACACCGTCGACAACGTGGTCACCGAGTTCGGCGTCGCCGAGCTGCGCGGACGCAGCATCCGGGAGCGCGCAGCGGCCCTCATCGAGATCGCCCACCCGAAGTTCCGGGACGAGCTGCGCCACGAGGCCAGGATCCTGGGCTTCCTCTGAGCGCGCGGCGCCGGGGCGCCCGGGGAGGCCCCGGAAGGGTCAACTCCGGCGTGGATCCGGACGATGAGGGGGGGCGCAGCGGAGGAGACGCACCGTGATCGAGAGCATCCGAATCGACGAGAGGCTCGGCCTCGACGACTACTCCGAGGTCGTCCACCTCATGGAGGCCGTGCGCTGCCTCCGGGAGGAGGCCGCGCGCCTCGTGCCCGAGCTCCGGGGCCGCAAGGTCTGGATGGTGAACTCCACCTCCAGGGGCGGGGGCGTCGCCGAGATGCTGCCCATGCTCGTCACCCTCCTGAACGAGCTGGGCGTGGAGACGGAGTGGGTGGTCATGAGCACCGAACAGCCCGGCTTCTTCGACCTCACCAAGCGCCTCCACAACCTGATCCACGGCCACGGCGACCCCGGGCTCTCGGACGAGGACGCGCGGCTCTACGCGGCCGTCAGCTCCGAGAACGCTGCGGACCTGAAGCAGCGCATCCGGCCCGAGGACATCCTGGTCATCCACGACCCGCAGCCGCTCGGCATGGGCGCCCTGCTCAAGGGCGAGCTGGGCATGCCCTTCCTGTTTCGCTGCCACATCGGGCTGGACGAGGACCGCCCCGAGACGCGCGCCGCGTGGAGCTTCCTCAGGCCCTACGCCGAGGTCTGCGACCATGCCATCTTCAGCTGCCCCGAGTACATCCCGGGCTACCTGGCCGGCAAGTCCGGGATCATCACGCCGGCGATCGACCCCCTGAGCTTCAAGAACCGGGAGCTCAGCCCGCACAAGCTGGCGGGCATCCTCAAGAACGCGGGCCTGGTCCGCTCGCGGCACCCGGTGGTGCCGGCGCTCTTCCCCGAGCAGGCCACGCGACTGCGCCCGGACGGGAGCTTCGCCCCGATCGACGAGGAGACCGAGATCGGCATCCTGTTCCGGCCGATCGTGACCCAGGTCTCCCGCTGGGACCGGCTCAAGGGCTTCGAGCCGCTGCTCGAGGCCTTCGTGGCCCTGAAGCAGGGCATCGGATCCCGCGAGATCTCGGCGCGACACCGCCGCCGCCTGAACCACCTGCGCCTCGTGCTGGCCGGCCCCGACCCGGCGGCGGTCGCCGACGACCCGGAGGCGCAGGACGTGCTGCGCGACCTGATCGAGAGCTACCGGCGCCTTCCCCACTGGCTCCAGGAGGACGTGGCCCTCGTCTCCCTCCCCATGGGCTCGCGGGAGAACAATGCGCTGATGGTGAACGCGCTCCAGCACTGCTCCAGCCTGGTGATGCAGAACTCCCTGCGCGAGGGCTTCGGACTCACGGTGACCGAGGCGATGTGGAAGCAGCGCTGCGTCCTCGGCAGCCGCGCCTGCGGAGTCCGGGCCCAGATCCGCGACGGCGTCGACGGCTACCTGATCCCGAACAGCGAGGATCCGCAGGAGATCGCCAAGCTCGTCGACGAGACGCTCGACGACCTGCCCGGCCGCACGCGCATCGGCCGCAGCGCCCAGCGCCGCGTCCACGGCGATTTCCTCGTCTTCGGCCAGGTCCGGCGCTGGCTCGAGACCCTGGTCACCCAGGTCCGCCGCTGAGCGCTACGGGTGGAGGCGCGCGTCGAGCAGCCGACCCCAAGCGCGATCGTAGGGGTGGACCTCCTCGACGGGCTCCTGGCCCCGGTAGACGGGCCGCCCCTGGTTCGCCCACTCGAAGATGCCGCCCTCCAGGTTGTAGACCTGCTCGAAGCCGGCTCGCCGGAGGCGGCTGGCGACGGCAGCGCTGCGATAGCCCACGGAGCAGTAGACGACGATCCGGGCCCGGTCGGAGAGATCGTCGAGATCGGCGGCCTCGGCATCCGGGTCGACGCGCCGCGCACCGGCCAGAGAGCTGACCTCGAACTCCTCCCGACTCCGCGCATCCAGCAGCACCAGCCCCGCGCTCGGCGGCCGCTTCATCCACGCGGCGAGCTCCCCGGCGCCGAGCCACTCGACGCCGGGAAAGCGCAGGGAGATCCAGGGCCGGAGCTGCGCCGCCCCTCCCGCCTCGGCAACACCGGCGAAGGAGCCTCCGGCCAGGAGGAGGGTCATGAGCAGGCTCGAACGCTTCAACTTGGCTCCCCGGGCCCCCCTTCCGGACCCTCCACCTCGCCCTCCGCGGCGTCCGATCCGGTGCCACTCTCGGAGCGCTGGGCGGCGACGGCCTCGGCGTGCCGGAGCTGGCCGCCGATGCCGGCCTTCCGCCGATCGAGATCGGCGAGCACGGCAGAGCGGCCATAGAGGATCACCACGTCCTCCGGCTGCAGGAGCGTATCGCCTCGGGGCGCGCCCAGGTACACGCCGTCGGCACGGCTCACGCCCAGCACCAGCACCCCCTCGCGGGCCAGCTCCAGCTCCGCCAGGGTGCGGCCCGAGATCCAGTCGGCGCCTTCCACCTGCAGCTCGACGACTCGAAAGTCTCCGCCCAGGCGCAGGAGACTCGCGTAGTCCTTCTGCACGAGATCCGAGTGGCGGGCGAGCAGACGTTCGATGAAGCCCGCGACGAGTCGCTCCAACCAGGCGCTTCGTGCGGCGAGATAGAGCAGCAGCAGGCCCGCAAGGAGCAGGCAGAGCTGCAATCCACGCCCGGTCAGGCCGCGCTCGCCGCCGCCTGCCAACAGCACGACCATCAGCGAGGCCGCGAGCACCAGCCCGGTGTTGCCGATCAGCATCAGCGCCATGATGATGCGGCGGCGCACGGGATGGTTCACGACCCGCTCGGATTCGCTGGTCGTGAAGCCCGCGCCCGTCAGGGCAGAGCGGGCCTGGAAGCGGGCTGCCTGCTGGGTCATCCCCGTGAGGGCGAGGGCCACGGTGGCCACCCGGGTGATGATGAGCGACATCAGGAGCACCACCAGCAGCGAGATGACTTCGATCACGAGGCGCTCGTCCGGGGATCGGGTGGGCGGCGAGCCGATCCGCGACTCAGCGCGGGCAGGCTGTCGAGCAGCCGCTGGGTGCTGGGGTGCTCCGGCGCGGCGAAGACGCGCGCACAGCGGCCCTGCTCGACGAGCCGCCCGCGGTCGAGGACGGCTACCCGGGAGCAGAGGGCGGCCACGATCGGCAGGTCGTGGGAGACGAAGAGCAGCGTGGTTCCCAGCTCGTCGCGCATCCGGGAGAGCAGGGCGATCACGCCGGCCTGTCGCCGCACGTCCAGGGCCGAAGTCGGCTCGTCCAGGATCAGGAGCTCGGGCTGCGCCGCCAGCGCGCGGGCGATGGCGATGCGCTGGGCCTCGCCTCCCGAGAAGGCGTGCGGACGACGCTCGGCGGCGTCGGGGTCGAGACCGACGCGCTGGAGGGCCCGGGCCACCCGCTCGGCGCGCTCCGCGGCGGGCACCCGGAGCAACGCTCCGAGGGGCGCCCCGACGATCTCGCCCACTCGATGGCGCGGGTTGAGAGCGCCCCGCGGATTCTGATGGACGTACTGCACCCGGCGCCACAGCGCCCGCGTCGAGGCGCTGCGCCCCGCCGCGATGCGCTCGCCGTCCACGCGAAGCTCGCCGCTGTCCGGCGCCAGCAGGCCCGCGAAGATGCGGGCCAGCGTCGACTTGCCGCTGCCGGATCCACCCACGAGGCCGGTGGCCTCGCCCCGCGAGATGTCGAGGCTGACCCCGTCGAGGGCCACGTGGCGCCGGCGGCGCAGCCCGAGCCCGCCGCGGGCCCGGCCACGGAAGCTTCGCGTCACGCCGCACACACTGGCGTAGGGAGCCGTCAAGCGCCCGCCTCCGCGGCCCGCAGCACCCGTCCCGGATCGTCGAGTCGGGGCACGCAGTCGACGAGGCTGCGCGTGTAGGGGCTCTCGGGCCGGTCGAGGATCGATTCGAGCGTGGCGTCCTCCACCACGCGCCCGTGGCGCAGCACCACCACGCGCTGGCAGAGCTCAGCCACCACGCCGAGGTCGTGGCTGATGAGCAGGAGGGCGCGGCCGCGCTCGCGGGCGGCCGCGCCGAGCAGCGTCAGGATCTCGCGCTGCACGCCGACGTCGAGGGCCGTGGTCGGCTCGTCGGCGACCAGCAGCGGCGGGTCGTGGGCGAGGGCCATGGCGATCAGCACCCGCTGGCACATGCCGCCCGAGAGCTCGTGGGGCCGCGCGCCGAGCAGCGCCTCCGGCTCCGGCAGCTGCGCCCGAGCGAGCAGGCCCCGCGCGCGCTCGCGGGCGACGCCGCGCCTGCACGGCCTGTGCGCCTGCACGGCCTCTTCGAGCTGCCGGCCGATCGAGAGCAGCGGGTCGAGCCCAGCGGCGGGGTCCTGCGGCACGTAGCCGATCTCGCGTCCGCGCAGGGATCGCCAGCCCCTGGCGTCGAGGGCGCTCAGGTCGGTGCCGCCCAGGCTCAGGCGCTCCGCCCGCACGCGCGCTCCCCGCGGCGTCAGGCCCAGCAGGGCCAGTGCGATCTGGGTCTTCCCGGAGCCCGACTCCCCCACCAGCGCCACCGCCTCGCCCGGACCGATCCGGAGCCCGACGCCGCGCACCACCGCCCTGCCGCCCGGCATCTCGACGCACAGCCCCGCGACGTCGAGGAGCGGAGCCTCCTCGGTGGACCGGCCTCGGACGGGCTCCGCGGCCGGCGCGGCGGCCTCCTGCGGCGCTCCTTCAGCCGCCGCGCGCTGCGGGTCGAGCCGGTCGCGCAGCGCGTCGGCGAGGGCGTGCACCGCGATCGAGAGCGCGAAGAGCGTGAGCCCCGGAGCCATCGCCAGGTGGGGCGCCGTCGCCAGGAAGCGACGGCCGTCGCCCAGCATGCTGCCCAGGTCCGCGTGGGGCGGCTGTGCGCCGAGGCCGAGGAAGGAGAGTCCGGCCGTCTCCAGGATCATCCAGCCGAGCGTGGTGGCGGTGGCTACGAGCAGTACGGGCAGCACGTTCGGCAGGATCTCGCCGAAGAGGATGCGCGACTCGCCGTAGCCGGAGAGCTTGGCGACCTCCACGAAGTCCTGGGAGCGAACGCCGAGCGTCGCGCCGCGCACGGTGCGCGCGAAGAAGGGTATGTTCACCACGGCCACCGCCAGGGCCGCGTTGCGCAGACCGGGACCGAGGGCCGCGACCAGCACCAGGGCCAGCAGCACGTAGGGGAAGGCCAGGACCACCTCGGCTGCGCGCATCAGCAGATCGTCGACGCGCCCCCCCCGGTAGCCCGCGAGCAGGCCCATGGCGGTGCCGAGGCCGGCTGCGACCGCCGTCCCGAAGGCGCTCACCGCCAGGCTGGCGCGCAGCCCGAAGAGCAGCCGCGCCAGGACGTCGCGGCCCAGGTGGTCGGTGCCGAGCCAGTGTCCCGAGGCGCCGGGCGGAAGCAAGCGGGCCTCGAGCCGGGTCGCGTCGGGTGCGGGGATCGGCAGCCAGGGCGCCAGCAGCACGACGCCAGCGGCGAGCGCCAGGGCGGCGGCGGCGATCCAGAAGGGGGAGGCCCCGCTCCGCGCGTCCGGCCCGCGGCTCACGAGGCCACCCGACGATCGATCCACACCTGCACGAGATCCGCCGCCAGGTTCAGCAGCACGTAGGCCGTGGCGAGCGCGAGGGCGCCGCCCTGGACCAGCAGCAGATCGCGCGCCTGCACCGCCTCGACGAGCATGCGCCCGAGTCCCGGCCATTGGAAGACGGTCTCCACGTAGATGGCGCCGCCCACCACGTAGCCCGCCTGCAGCCCGATCACCGGCACCACCTGCACGAGGGCGTTGCGCAGGGCGTGGCCCAGCCAGACGCGCCGCTCCGAGAGACCCTTGGCGCGGGCCACCCTCAGGAACTCGGCCGATTCCACCTCCAGGAGCGCCGTGCGCGTAACGCGGGCCACGATCGAGCCGGCTACGAGCGACAGCACCAGGGCGGGCAGCAGCAGGTGCCGCAGCCGGTCCAGCAGGTCGCCGCCACCCACCACCGCGAGCATTCCGCTGGCGGGCAGCCAGCCCAGCCCCAGGGAGAAGGCGAGCACGCACAGCACGGCCAGGAAGAAGGGCGGGGTGGCGAGGCCGGCCACCGCGGCGGTGGTGAGCAGGCGATCGGGCCAGCGACCCTGGAAGCGGGCCGCCAGCAGGCCCGCCGTCAGTCCGCCGACCACGCAGAGCGAGAGCGCGGCTCCCGCCAACAGCGCAGTCGCGGCGCCTCGCTCGAGCAGCTCCTCGGAGACCGGACGCTCGAGCGAGATCGAGTGGCCCAGGTCGCCGGTGAGCACGCGACCCAGCCACGCGGCGTAGCGCAGGGGCCAGGGGCGATCGAGCTCGAGCTCCGCCCGCAGCGCGGCCACGCGCTCCGGAGTGGCGTAGGGCCCCAGGATGGCGGTGGCGGGGTCGCCCGGCAGCAGCGACATCAGGGCGAAGACCAGCAGCGACATGCCGAGGAGCACCAGCGGCAGCTGGAGCAGCCGACGCAGCGCGAAAGGGGTCACGTCGGATCCTTGCCACCGCCCGCAGCCGGCGCCTCTCGGGCCTTCCGGACGCGGCGCAGGTCCAGGAAGAAGGACGGCTGGGCGCGGAAGCCGCGCACCTCGCTGCGGGTCACGATCGACTGGTTCCAGCTGGCGATCACCGCCCAGGGCACGTCCGCATGGACGGCGCGGGCGATCCTCCGGTACAGCTCCGCGCGCTGCGACCGGTCCGCCACGCGCCGGGCTCGCTCGATCCAGTCGTCCACGTCCGGGTTGGCGTAGTAGCCCGAATTGAAGCCGCCGGCCTCGGGCCAGGCCGCGCGACGCAGCGCCAGGAAGGGAAGGGTGTCGGGGTCGTTGGTGATCCAGGCCATCTCGGCCATGTCGGCCTCTTCGCCGAGGCCGGCGTTGACGCGGGCGAGGTAGCTGTTCCACTCGTAGGTCTGGACGCGGGCGCGCAGGCCCACGGCGGCGAGGTCCGCCTGGATCGCGGTGGCCATCACGACCGGATCGAGCATGCCCGCGCCGCCCTGGGGCGCCAGGAAGGTCAGGTCGACGCCGTCGGGGAAGCCGGCCTCGGCCAGCAGGGCGGCGGCCCGGTCCGGGTCGTGGGGGTGGGGTGCGAGCGAGGCGTCGCGGGCCCAGGCGAAGGCCGCCGGGATCGGGCTCACCGCCACCTCCGCCGAGCCCTCGAGCACGTGCTCCACCAGAGCTTCGCGGTCGATCGCCAGGTTGGCGGCGAGGCGCAGCCGCGGGTCGGCGAAGGGCCCGTGCCGGCTGTTCAGGATCAGGAACCACAGATGCGGGCCCACGGCGCGGTGCACCTGGAAGCGCGGAGACCGCTCGAGTGGCCCGAGGGCATCGGGGGCCACCTCGACGAGCAGGTCCACACCGCCGGTCGCGAGCTCGGTCACCCGGGTGTTCTCGTCGGCCAGCGGTCGGAACACGACGCGCCGAAGCGGGGGCGGGCCTTCCCAGTGGGTCGGATTGCGCTCCAGCACCACGCGCCGGCGCGGCTCCCAGGACACGAAGCGAAACGGTCCGGTGCAGACCGGCTGCCGCCGGAACTCGCGGCCCAGGGCGCGGACCGCATCGGGTGAGACCAGGAAGCCGGTGGGATAGGCGAGGTTCGAGAGCAGCGGCGCAAAGGGCTCGTCGAGCAGGAGGGCGACGCGATGCGGGCCCTCCACCCGCACCTCGCGCACGGCCTCGAAGAAGAAGGCCAGGGGGAAGGGACCGGTGTCGTGCTGGGGATGATCCTCCCGCAACATGCGCTCCAGGTTGAAGCGCACCGCCTCGGCGTCGAAGGGCGTCCCGTCGTGGAAGGTCACGCCGCGCCGCAGCTCGAAGCGAAGCAGGAGACCGTCCTGCGAGACGCTCCACGACTCGGCCAGAGCGGGCTCGAGCTCGAGCGAGCCATCGGCGAAGCGCACCAGGCCCTCGCAGACGCTCTCGAGGATCCGGAAGTCGTCGAGGGAGGTGACCACGTGGGGATCGAGGGCGCGCGGCTCCGCGAGCTGCCCGACGACCAGGACGTCGCGCGGGATCTCCGGGCTCCCGCAGCCCAGCACGGCGCTGAGCGCGAGCCACGCCGAGCGGCGGATTCTCGCACGAGCTGCCCGGTCCGGCGCGTCGCGGCGCAGCGAGGGCAGTGGCGCCATGGCTGGTCGGAGCATCGGGCGAGACTACCGGAGGGCCTCGCGAGGCGCGCGCTCGGGGAGCGGCGCAGGGGCCCGCCGAGCAACGCGCTTCGGTGTCGTGATCGATCCTGCACTCCTGCCCTCCTGAGCGGCACCGGTTCGGGTCGCTAGCTTCTCCTGGGGAGCCGTGCGGCTCCCCGGGGGAATCATGTGCGGCATCTGCGGTGAGATTCGCTTCGACGGCACGCCGCCGGCGCTCGACGCCGTCGCCGCCATGGCCGAGAGCCTCCGTCCGCGCGGGCCGGATGCGGGCGGCGGCTTCGCGCAGGGAGCGGTGGCGCTGGGCCACCGGCGGCTGCGCATCATCGACGTCTCGGAGCGCTCGCAGCAGCCCATGCTGGATCCGGAGCTCGGCCTCGCGGTCGTCTACAACGGCGCCATCTACAACTACCCGGAGCTCCGCCAGCAGCTCGAGGCCAAGGGCTACCGCTTCTTCTCTTCCGGAGACACCGAGGTCGTCCTGAAGGCGTGGCACGCCTGGGGCGCCGCGGCGCTCGAGCGCCTGCGCGGAATGTTCGCCTTCGGCCTCTGGGAGCGCGACAGCGGCGCCCTGATCCTGGCCCGCGACCCGCTCGGCATCAAGCCCCTCTACACCACCGAGACCGGCGGCGCCCTGCGCTTCGCTTCCAGCCTGCCGGCGCTGGTGGCGGCCGGAGGCGTCTCCGGCGAGATCGACCCGGTGGCCCTGCACCGCTACATGACCTTCCACAGCGTCGTCCCGCCGCCACAGACGATTCTGCGCGACGTCTCGAAGCTGCCCCCGGCCCATTGGCTGCGCATCGAGTCCGACGGTCGCCGCAGCCTGGAGCGCTACTGGCAGCTCGATTTCACCCCGCAGCCCGGGGAGGAGGCCCTCGACGACGACGAGTGGCAGGAGCGCGTGCTCGCCTCGCTGCGCACCGCGGTCGAGCGCAGGCTGGTGGCGGACGTCCCGGTGGGCGTGCTGCTCTCGGGTGGGCTCGACTCGAGCCTCGTGGTGGGGCTCCTCGCCGAGGCCGGGCAGGAAGGTCTGGCCACCTTCTCCATCGGCTTCGAGGCCGCCGGGGGCGAGAGCGGCGACGAGTTCGAGTACTCGGACATCGTCGCCAAGCACTTCGGCACCGACCATCACAAGATCTTCGTCGGCTCGGATCGAGTGCTGCCGGCCCTGGAGGGCTGCGTGGCCGCCATGAGCGAGCCGATGGTGAGCCACGACGTGATCGGCTTCTACCTGCTCTCGCAGGAGGTCGCTCGGCACCTGAAGGTCGTGCAGAGCGGCCAGGGCGCCGACGAGGTCTTCGCGGGCTACCACTGGTATCCCCCCCTGCTGGCCTCCGCCGATCCGGTCTCGGACTACGCCAGGGTCTTCTTCGACCGGGACCACGACGAGCTGGCACGCGCCGTCGAGGCCCGACACGTCGGAGACGACGCGAGCCTGGGCTTCGTGCGCGAGCACTTCGCCCAGCCCGGCGCCGAACGCGCCATCGACAAGGCGCTCCGCATCGACACCACCGTCATGCTCGTGGACGATCCGGTGAAGCGGGTCGACAACATGACCATGGCCTGGGGGCTCGAAGCCCGCGTGCCCTTTCTCGACCGCGACCTCGTCGAGCTGGCGGCTCGGGTGCCGCCCAAGCTGAAGACGGCATCGGGGGGGAAGCACGTGCTGAAGGAGGCCGCCCGCCGCGTGATTCCGAGCCAGGTGATCGACCGTCCCAAGGGCTACTTCCCCGTGCCGGCCCTCAAGTACCTGCGCGGCGAGTACCTCGACTTCGTGACCGAGCTCCTCTCGCAGCGGGTGGCCCGGGAGCGGGGCCTGTTCCGCCCCGACTACGTCGAGGCGCTGGTGCGCGATCCCGAGGCCCACATCACGCCGCTGCGGGGCTCGAAGCTGTGGCAGATCGCGCTCCTCGAGTACTGGCTGCAGGTGCACGAGCTGTGAGTCTTCGCAAGCCCGACAAGGAGCCGAAGCCCGGAGAGCGCGCCGAGAAGCCGGTGCACACCGACTGGGAGCGTTCCCACTCGATCAGCCCGTGGCGGAGTCCGATGGTCGACCACGCCACCGAGGTGACGGTCGACTGTGGCTGGGGCCGTGTGATCTTCGCGCACACCTTCGACGACAGTGGACGCCTGGCCGAGAGCATGCGGCAGGAGGAGGAGGAGAAGCGCGACATCGCCTTCTACCTGCCGGAGCCCCACGTGCTGGCGGCGCTCGGGCCTGACGAGTTCTTCATCGACCCCTCCCATACCTTCCGGCTCTCCTTCGACGACTACCAGCGCTGGGAGCGCGAGCCCCCGGGCTTCGAGGTGCGCCCCCTGGCGACCCGGCGCGAGGGAGAGGCCGTCCACGCCCTGTTCCGGCTGCGGCAGATGGTCCCGCCCGGGGCGGAGGACGTCTACCGCCTGCAGCACGACCCGCGTCTCACCTGGCTCGTCGCGGTGGATGCCCGCAGCGAACGGGTGCTCGGCGTCGTGCTCGGCATCGATCACGTGGAGGCCTTCGGGGATCCCGAGGGCGGGACCAGCCTGTGGAGCCTGGCCGTCGATCCCCGCGCCCCCCACCCGGCCATCGGCGAGTCCCTGACGCGAGCCCTCATCGAGCACTTCCGCCGCAGGGGCAGGCACTACATCGACCTCTCGGTCATGTACGACAACGACGAGGCAATCACTCTCTACGAGAAGCTCGGCTTCGAACGCATCCCCGTCTTCGCCGCCAAGCGCAAGAACCCGATCAACGAGCCGCTCTTCACGCCGCCGGCACCGGACGCCGACCTCAACCCCTACGCCTCCATCATCGTGAAGGAGGCCCGACGGCGCGGCATCCAGGTGGAGGTGCTGGACGCAGAAGCCTCCTTCCTGCGCCTCTCGATGGGAGGCCGTAGCGTAGTCACCCGGGAGTCGCTGTCCGAGTTCACGAGCGCGGTCGCCATGAGCCGCTGCGACGACAAGGGAGTGACTCACCGCGTACTCACGGCCGCCGGGCTGCGCATGCCGGCGCAGCGGGTGGCAGGCGACGGCGAGGCGGACCGCGCCTTCCTGAAGGAGCACGGCCGCCTCGTGGTCAAGCCGCGGCGCGGCGAGCAGGGCGCCGGCGTGAGCGTCGACATCCGGACTCCCGAAGACCTCGAGAGGGCGCTGCGGCGGGCCCGCGGAATGGGCGAGCTGCTGATCGAGGAGTTCTGCGAGGGCCAGGACCTGCGCATCATCGTGATCGACGACCGGGTCGTGGCAGCCGCCCTCCGGCGGCCCGCCGAGATCGTCGGCGACGACCAGCGCACCGTGCGCAAGCTGCTCCAGAAGCAGAGCCGGCGGCGGGCGGCGGCCACGGGCGGCGAGAGCCGCATCCCCGTCGACGCCGAGACCCGCCGCTGCATCGCCGAGCAGGGCTACGATCTGGACGACGTCCTACCGAAGGGGAAGGTCGTGCAGGTCAGAAAGACCGCGAATCTCCACACGGGAGGCACCATTCACGACGTCACGCCGGAGCTCTGCCCGGAGCTCGCCGAGGTGGCCGTGCGGGCGGCCCGGGCTCTGGAGATCCCGGTGGTGGGTCTCGACCTGCTGGTCGAGAGCGTCTCGGCTCCCGACTACGTGATCGTCGAGGCCAACGAGCGCCCCGGGCTGGCCAATCACGAGCCACAGCCCACCGCCGAGCGCTTCATCGACTTCCTCTTTCCCCAGACGGCCCGCCCGCAGCCGACGAACGGAACCCGCACGTGAAGAAGCTGAAGATCGATCTGGACTACCTGGCCGAAAACCTCTTCCGCCTGCTCTCGGTGCCGAGCCCCTGCGGCTTCACCGACCGCATCGTCCACTGTGTGGGCGAGGAGCTGGAGCGGATCGGCATTCCCTTCGAGCTCACCCGCCGCGGAGCGATCCGCGCGGATCTGGAGGGCGGGAGGCACAGCCCCGACCGCGCCATCGTCGCGCACCTGGACACCACGGGCGGGATGGTCCGCCAGCTCAAGCCGAATGGCCGCTTGGCCATCGCTCCCGTGGGCCACTGGTCGAGCCGCTTCGCCGAGGGGGCTCGGGTGACGGTCTTCACCGAGGCCGGCGAGAGCCGCGGCTCCGTGCTGCCGCTGATGGCCTCGGGGCACACCTTCGGGGACGCCATCGACAGCCAGCCCAGCGGCTGGGATCACGTGGAGATCCGGCCCGACGACTTCGTCGAGGACGACCGCCAGCTCTGGAAGCTCGGCTACCGGGTGGGAGACTTCGTGGCCTTCGACGCCAGCCCGGAGCTCACCCGCAACGGCTTCATCGTGTCTCGTCATCTCGACGACAAGGCCGGCGTGGCGGCCCTGCTGGCGGCCGCTCGGGCGGTGGTGGAGGCGGGCGTCGACCTCGTGGTGGACTGCCACCTGCTCTTCACGATCTCCGAGGAGGTCGGCTCGGGCGCCTCCCACGTGCTCCACGGAGACGTGGCGGAGCTGGTCGCGATCGACAACGCGACCAACGCCCCGGGCCAGAACTCGAGCGAAGACGGCGTCACCATCGCGATGATGGACTCGGCCGGGCCCTTCGACTACCACCTCACCCAGAAGCTGCTGCAGACCTGCGCGGAGCACGACATCCGCCACCAGCGCGACGTCTTCCGCGAGTATCGCTGCGACGCGGCCGCCGCCGTGGAGGCCGGCAACGACATCCGCACGGCCCTCCTCTGCTTCGCAGCCGACGCCTCCCACGGCTACGAGCGCACCCACATCCACTCGCTCCGCTCGCTGGCCGAGCTGCTCACGCTCTACATCCAGAGTCCGCCCACCTTCCAGAGAGACCGCCAGGAGCTCGGTCCGCTCGAGGGCTTCCCCCGGCAGGTCCGCAACTTCGAGCGCTTCGTCGACGACTCCGACGACTGAGGCCGCTCCGGGCCCCGCGAACGGGACACGAGTGTCCCAAGCCCGGGTCACGCGTGTCCCGCGCGGCGCGACGCGCGTGCCCCATCCGGCCGGTCGGCGGCCGCGGGGCGCCCGCGCAGGGCGCCGCGCGGCCGGCACGGGCGTTGCACAGTCTTGCGGCCGAAAGGAGACACGACGTATGCAGTTTCTTGCCACATTCTTCCCCCGCCCTCCCCGCCCCCGGCCCGTCGTCCCCGCGGGGCCTCTGTTGATCGACCGTCCCGACGAGCTCGGCGGCCTGCGGCGCTACCTGCGGAGCCCGCGGCAGCGCGAGCTCTTCCTGCTCCATCAGGGAGAGGCGCCGCTGCGGCGGGTCGCCGACGAGGTCGGCGTCGTCGACATCACGCTGAGTGACGCGACGGGCGACGATGCCGACGACGGCGCGCGCGAGGCCGCCGAGATGGCCCTGGCCCTGGGCGCGGAGCGCCTCGACTTCGCCATCGACGAGCCGGGAGTGGCCGACGCCGAGGGGCTGATCGTGCGTGCGCTCACGCCGACCCAGGCCGAGATCATGGCGCACCGTGCCGAGATCCGGCCCCGCATCCGCGCCAAGCTCCGGGCCGGCGCCGCGGCCCTGCGGCTCGGCGCCTCGCGCGTGCGCATCGGGAGCCCCAGCGCACTGAAGCGCGATCGCGCCACCGAGCTGGTTCCCGATCTGCGCGAGCCGCAGCGAGCCGCAGGTCGCACGCCGCTGGCCGCGACGGCCCCGGAGCCGGCTCTGGCGGCGCGGGGCCCGCAGGCCCGCGTCGCGGCGCCCGGCGCTGCGGGGGCGGCGTGAGGGCTGCGGCCACGGCACCGAGCGCCACCGAGCCCAGCCGGCTCGACGGCCTCGACTCCGCCTTCCTGGCGGTGGAGACGCCCGCGGCGCCCATGCACATCACCGGCCTCGCCATCCTCGAGGCCGGTTCGACGGGGAGCCGGGCTCGTTTCGAGTCGATCCGCGCCCATCTCGCCCCGCGTCTCCGGACGCTGCCCGTCTTCCGGCGCCACCTGAGAGAGGTGCCCATGGGCCTCGATCACCCGGTGTGGGTCGAGCGGGACGTCGAGCTCGGCGCGCACCTGCAGCGCCTGGCGGTTCCCGCACCGGGATCGCTCCCGGAGCTCGCCGGCGTGGTCGGACACCTGGCCGGGCTGCCGCTCGATCGCTCGCGGCCCCTCTGGAAGCTCTGGGTTCTCGAGGGGCTCGAATGCGGACGCACGGCGGTTCTCGTGAAGATCCACCACGCCCTGGCCGACGGTACGGCCGGAGCGGAGCTCATGGCCCAGCTGCTGGACGCAGACCCGGAGGCCCCCGCGCGGAGTCCGGCCCTGCCGCCGGCCGGCGCGCCGGCTCGCGCGCCCTCGCGCGCGGGCCTGCTGCTGTCCGCGCTGGGCTCGCTGGTCTCCGGACCCTATCGGGCGGCCCGGCAGACGGCATCGAGCGCAGCCGCGGGCGCCCGCGGGCTGCTGGCGGCAGCTGCGAGCGCAGCGCCTTCGCAGCCGGTCTCCGCGCCACTCGCTCCGGACACGCCGCTCAACGGCGCCCTCACGCCCCGCCGCGAGGTGGCTCTCGGCAGCCTCCCGCTGCAGGACCTGCACTCCCTGAAGCGCGCCTTCGGCGTGAAGCTGAACGACGTCCTGCTCGCGGTCTGCGCAGGCGCCCTGCGCCGCCACCTGCGGAGCTCGGGCGCGCTACCCACGGGCCCCCTGGTGGCGGCGGTGCCGGTCTCCCTGGCATCGCCCTCGGCGGGCCGCGCGGACGGCAACCGGGTATCGGCCATCACCGTGTCCCTGCCCGTACACCTGGCCGATCCGATCGGCCGTCTCAACCACGTGCGCCGCTCCGCAGCGCGGGCCAAGCGCACCCACCGGGCCGTCGGGGGCGAGCTGCTCTCGGCCTGGGCGGATCTCGCGCCGCCGGCGCTGCTCGCCGCCGCCTCCGCGCTCTACTCGCGCCTCGACCTGGCCGACCGGCATCCACCGGTCGTCAATCTGGTCGTCTCGAACGTACCGGGGCCTTCCGTTCCCCTGTACTGTGCCGGCCACCGCGTCCGCGCCTGCTACCCGATGGGGCCGATCTTCGAGGGCTGCGCCCTCAACCTGACGGTCTTCAGCTATGACGGTCGCCTCGACTTCGGCCTCCTCGCCTGCCCCGACGTCGTCACCGACCTCCCGCAGCTGGCCACCTGCCGCGAGGCCAGCCTCGCCGAGCTGCGTCAGGCGGCCCGGCCCAGGGCCGCCTGATCGCGCGCTCGGGGAGCGGCGCCCCGGGCGACGGCAGGGAGCGGGTCGGGCTCAGGCCCCCTCCGCGGCGCCCTGCGGCGAGCGGAAGCGGGCCTTGTCGATTCCGTGCGCGGCGAGCTTGCGCTGCAGGGTGCGGCGCGAGATCTTCGCCAGTCGGGCGGCCTCCTGCATGCGCCCGCCCGTCCGCCGCAGCAGCGCCTCCAGGTAGGTCCGCTCCAGCTCCGCCACCGCGGGCCGGAGGGCCTCCTCGAGGCCCAGCGCCGGATCGAGCTCCGGGCCGGGCGCGCCGGCCGGGCCGGCGGGCAGCTGCGTCCCCGTCGCCTTCGGGCGGGGATCGGACAGGCGGTCGCGCGGCCTCCGCACGAGCCGCGAGAAGTGCCGGCCCGTGAGGGTGCGCGGTCCGCGCAGCACGGCGCGCTCTGCGAAGTTCTCGAGCTCGCGGACGTTGCCCGGCCAGGAGTAGGCCACCAGCCGCTCCAGGAAGGCGTCGTCGGCCCGGGGGATCTCCACGCCGTAGTGTCGGGTGAGGGACTTGACGAAGTGGCCGAAGAGGAAGACCACGTCTTCGGCGCGCTCGCGCAGGGGCGGAATCTCGAGCCGGATGACGTCGAGCCGGTAGTAGAGGTCTTCTCGGAAGCGCCCCTCCGCCACGGCGGCCTCGAGCGGCACGTGTGTCGCCGCCACCACGCGCACGTCCACGGGGAGCTCGTTCACGCTCCCGACGGGACGCACTCTGCGCTCCTCGAGGACCCGGAGCAGGCTCTGCTGCGCCACCTCCGGCATGTCGCCGATCTCGTCCAGCAGCACCGTGCCGCCCTCCGCGCTGCGGAAGATGCCCGGCCTCGCCCGGGTCGCGCCGGTGAAGGCCCCTTTCTCGTGCCCGAAGAGCTCCGACTCGATCAAATGCTCCGGCAGGGTGCTGCAGTTGATGGCCACGAAGCGCCCCCGGCGCCCGGAGCGCCGGTGCAGGGCGCGTGCGAGCAGCTCCTTGCCGGTGCCGGTCTCGCCACAGACGAGGACGTTGGCGTCCGTCGGCGCCACGCGCGCGCAGATCTCGAAGACGTCCCACATGGCGTGGCTGCGGCTCAGCATGCCCTCGAAGCGCGAGGAGCGGACCCGTCGCTCGGCCAGACGGTCGACTCGCGGCACCCGCCGCTGGGCGTCGAGCGCCTCGTCGAGCGCCCGCAGCAGGGCCGCCTCGTCGCGGCCGAGCACGACGTCGCCCGCGCCCACCCGCAGCAGCTCGCGGACGACCCGCGCCGACGCCCGCGGCGCCCACACGATGCTCTCCACCAGCGGCCAGCGCCGCCGGGCGTCCCGAACCCGCTCCACCAGGGAGGCCCCGTCACCCTGCTGCGCCACCAGCAGCGCGAGCCGCGGCAGCGACCGCCCGTCGGTGACTTCCCTCTCCCCCCCCGCAAAGGGCAGGAGCCGGAAGCCCCGTGCCTCGAGCCGACGCGCCAGTCCCCGGGGCCCGTCGAAGGCGATCGGCGCATCGCCGCGGGCCTTCGGCTCGGTGGGCTCGGGATCGCGCGGCACGCCCCCACCTTCGAGAAAGGGGGGCGACCCCGCAAGTGGACGGCGCTCCTCCACAGCGCGGGGCGGGCGCTCCCCGGAGGACGGCCTTCCCCGCCCGCTGCGGCTAGGCCGGCAGGGAGCGCCGGAAGAGCTGGTGCCCGATCGCCAGGAAAGAGACCGCGACGACCAGGAGCACCCAGCGCGGCAGCGTCGGGACCACGGGCGGCGGGAAGTCGACCACGCCCGCGATGCGGCGGACCCTGCCGTCGTGCTTGTTGAGCAGGTAGATCTCCCCGTCGGGACCGACCCCCCAACGCGCGTCCGTCCGGTTCAGGCCGGGAGCCATGTTGGCGTCGCGGAGGAATTGGCGGAAGCTCTTGTCGATGCCGCCGTCGCGGATCTCGACCTCGACGAAGGGCGCCAGGCGTCCGTCGTCGAGGCTGGCGAGGTTGCCGAGGTCGTCGCGCTCGACCAGGTCGTCGACGTGGACCGCGAAGATCGGCCCCGGATTGGTGGCGAAGTCCGAGAAGAAGTACCAGCCGCGCAGCTCCGGCACGCCGCTTCCGCGGTAGACCGAGCCGCCGACGACCGCGGCGGAGCCCGCGATGCCGTTGCCGCTGTGGTCGTACTGCGCCACCGGATAGCTGAAGGCATCGCTCGGGTGGCCGACCGGCAGCGGTGAGACGTTGCTGCCGTTCACGTAGACGAAGGCGCCCTCGCGATCGTTCCAGCCGAGGTTGGCCTGCTTGCGGACGACGCTGATCTCCTCGATGACGCCCTGCCCGATGTCCGAGACGTACATTCGGCCGGTCGCGGTATCCCAGCTGAACTTGTGGGGGTTGCGCATGCCGTAGGCCCAGATCTCCTCGACGCGATTCGCCACCCCCGCGAAGGGATTGTCACTCGGGATCGCGTAGGGCGCGCCGCCGGAGGCGATCGGGTCGATGCGCAGGATCTTGCCGTGCGGGTAGGGCTCCGGGCTGGCGTCGATGTCCTGGGAGAGATCGTCTGGGCCGCCGCTGCCGCCGCCGTCGCCGATGGCGATGTAGAGCTTGCCGTAGTCGGCGCTGCCCGGAATCGAGGTCGGGTCGAAGCCGAGGTCGCCGGCGTTGTGATTGCCGAAGGGCTGCTCGATGCGCATCAGCTCGCGGTAGGAGCCGAGATCCACCGAGCCGTCGGCCAGAAGCGACCACTCCGCGATCACGGTGTAGTGGTTCGGAGGGCCGGGGGCGCCGAAGACGACCGGGGCCGGGCTGCCGACGGGCGTCGAGCCGGTGGTCCGACTGAAGGCCATGTACATCTTCCGGTAGCCGGGGCTCCCGACCTCGTCGTAGTCGGGATGGAAGGCCAGGCCGCGCACCCCCGACTCGTTGCGGGTGCGCAGGTCGCCCACGGCCGTGTCGAGGTCGAGGAAGAGCGACGCGGTCGGCGTCGCAGCCGCCGGATCGAAGGAGTAGACGAAGCCGCGCTGATCGATCACGTAGGCCAGGCCGGTGGTCGGATTGCCCGTCAGCAGCTCGAGGCGCGGGGCGAGGCCGGCGCTGTCCGGGATCGCCACCACGTCCTCGAGGAGCAGCGACCAGACCGCCACCGGCGCCGAGCTGGCGATCGGGTTGCCGGTCGCCTGGGCACGGGCGGCGGGCGCTCCGAAGATCGGGAACGGCCCCGAGAGCGCGATTCCGGAGAGCGCGATTCCGAACGGGACGAGCCAGGACGCGACCAGCTTCACGGAGCCTCCAGCAGCGACCGACAGCATAGCGAGGCCACGCCTGTCGATCGCAGCGCCCCGATCGCAGCTCCCGGCGCGGCAGGGGGGGCCGCGCTCCTCCTGCGGGGCCGAGGGTCTGGTAGGCTGCCCGCGATGGCACGGGAGCCCGGCGCGTGGAGCGCCGCGACGGAGGGTGTCGTCGACTACGACCGGCGCCACGTCTGGCATCCCTACACCTCCATCGCGGATCCCCTTCCCACCTACGAGGTCGTGAGCGCCGAGGGCGTGCGCATCCGGCTGGCGGACGGGCGCGAGCTGGTCGACGGCATGGCCTCCTGGTGGTGTGCCATCCACGGCTACGGACATCCGCGGCTCTACGAGGCCCTGCGCCGGCAGTCCGAGGCCTTCAGCCACGTGATGTTCGGGGGCTTCACCCACGCACCCGCGGTCGAGCTCGCGCGTCGGCTCGTCGACCTCAGCCCGGAGGGCCTGGACTCGGTCTTCTTCAGCGACTCGGGCTCGGTGGGCGTCGAGGTGGCCCTCAAGATGGCCATCCAGTACTGGCACGGAATGGGGCGCCCCGAGCGCCATGCGCTCTTGACGATTCGCGGTGGCTACCACGGCGACACCTTCGGCGCGATGTCCGTCTGCGATCCCGTCACGGGAATGCACGGGCTCTTCGCGGGCGCCCTGCCCCGCCAACACTTCGCCCCGCGCCCCGAGGCCCGATTCGGCGAGCCGGACGCGAGCCGCGATCTCGAGGCCCTCGCGGCGGTGATGGAGGCCCACG
The DNA here is from genome assembly GCA_964649065.1 of uncultured Spirochaetales bacterium. GTDB lineage: Bacteria > Myxococcota_A > UBA9160 > UBA9160 > SMWR01 > CAZYOL01. The sequence goes on along the minus strand of CAZYOL010000006.1, from coordinate 15,331 downwards.
CCGACCAGATCGCGGCGCTGGTCCTCGAGCCGATCGTGCAGGGCGCCGGCGGCATGTGGTTCTACTCGGCCGACTACCTGCGCGGAGCGGCCGAGCTGTGCCGCCGCCACGACCTGCTCCTCGTCTTCGACGAGATCGCAACCGGCTTCGGACGCACCGGCGAGCTCTTCGCGTCGCAGCACGCGGGCGTCGCGCCCGACATCCTGTGCGTCGGCAAGGCCCTCACCGGCGGCGTCCTCAGCCTCGCCGCCACCCTCGCCAACGAACGGCTGCGCCAGGGCCTCTCCCGAGACGGTGGCGTGCTCATGCACGGCCCGACCTTCATGGGCAACGCCCTGGCCTGCAGCGTGGCCCGCGCCAGCATCGACCTGCTGCTGGAGGGTCCCTGGCAGCAGCGCGTGAGGCGCATCGAGGCCGGGCTGCGCCGCGGCCTCGAGCCCTACCGCGGGCACCCGGCCGTGGCCGACGTGCGCTGCCTGGGCGCCATCGGCGTCGTCGAGACCCGAGAGCCGGTGCGGGTGGCCGAGATGCAGCGGCTCTTCGTCGAGCGAGGCGTCTGGATCCGCCCCTTCGGCCACCTCGTCTACCTGATGCCCCCCTACGTGATCGAGGACGCCGACCTGGACCGGCTGTGCCGGGCCATCGGCCCCGGCCTCGACCTGCTCGCGGAGGCCTGAGGGCCTCCGCTGCGACCGGGATCAGCGGTCGACCGGGGCCTCGTCGCCCTCCGCGGAGGCCAGCAGCTCCTGCTCCTCCAGATAGGCCCCGAAGTCGGCGGCAAAGCACTCGCGGGAGTAGGCGACCCGTCCGGCGGCGTTCAGGCCCGCGTCGGCCACCAGGTCGACGGCCTGCAGGCGCGGCCGCAGGCCCAGGCGATTGGCGATCTGGATGCTGATGCCCGGGCGCGCGTTCAGCTCCAGCATCAGCGGGCCGCGGTGGCGATCGAGGACCATGTCCACGCCGAGGTAGCCCAGGCCGGTGAAGTCGTAGCAGCGGGCGGCCGTCTCGAGGAGCGCGTCCCAGCCCGGGATCTCGAGGCCGACGAAGCACTCACCGGTGTCCGGGTGGACGGAGGTGAAGCGGTCCAGCCAGACGCCCGAGCCGGTGGCCCCGGTGGCCACGTCGATGGCCGCGCCGACGGCACCCTGGTGCAGATTGGCGCAGCCACCCGAGCGGCTCGTCGGCAGCCGGACCATCGCCATCACCGGAAAGCCCCGGTAGACCACCGTGCGAATATCCGGGACGCCCTGGTAGCAGATCTTCTCGAAGAGCGTATCGAACTGCACGCGATACTCGACGAGTGCTCTGTCCGGGCGACCTCCCAGCGAGTAGACGCCGCCGAGAATGTTCGAGACGTGGTGGCGCAGGCTCGCCAGATCGATCCAGCGGCCGTTCGAGCGGCAGAAGCGATCTCCGCGGCGATCGACGATCACCAGGATTCCGTTGCCGCCCGAGCCGTGGGCCGGCTTGACGACGAAGTCCCCGTACCCTCCCAGCCGGCGCTCCAGGTCGCGGATCTCCCACTCCTTGGAGAGGACCGCATAGGGCTCCGGCACGGCGATGCCGGCCTTCAGGGCCAGCTCCTTCGTCTTCAGCTTGTCGTCCACCAGCGGGTAGAGACGCCGGGCATTCCAGCGCGAGACGTAGCGAGCGTTGCGCTCGTTGAGTCCCAGGACTCCCGCCCGCCGGAGCCTGCGGAAGGGGTTCATCCGCTCTCTCCCAGGAGGGAGCGGAAGCGCTGGATCTCCATGAAGCGGTAGCCCGAGTAGCGGCCCAGGACGAGGAAGCCGCCGAAGAGGATCAGCAGCGACTCCGGGAAGACGAAGACGAAGTGCTGGAGGCCGGAGCGGGTCATCACGAAGTAGGCGATGATGGAGACGAGCAGGCTGGTGGCCCCCTCCTGGGCTGCCTCGCGCAGGCCCCGCTCGTCCCAGACGATCGAGAGCCTCTCGATGGTGATGACCAGGATCACCACGGGGAAGAGTCCGACGGAGATGCCGGGCTCCAGGCCCACCCGGTGGCTCACCATGCTCAACACGGCCAGCAGCAGGATCACGGTCGTCAGCACGGCACCGAGGCGCGGAACCAGGAGCAGCTTGAGCCGGTCGAGGGCGGAGCGCAGCGCCAGGCCCACGACGACCACCGCGACGAAGAGCAGCACGCCCCACACGAGGCGCGTCTCCCGGAAGGCCAGGGCGATGAGTGCGGGCATGAAGGTGCCGGTGGTCTTGAGGCCCACCACGTTGCGGGCCACGGCGACGACGAAGGCTCCGAAGGGCAGCAGCAGCAGGATCTGATAGACCGCCTGGGTGCGAATCGGCAGATTGAGGAGCGAGAGGAGCTGGGGGCTGCCCTCCCGGCCCTCGGCGCGCTGCATGGCCAGGGCCTGGGCGTCCATCACGTTGCGGATCACCGAGAGCTCCAGCGCGTCCCTCCGACCTCCCTCCAGGCTGTGCAGCTGGCCGTCTCCGGGGTGCCACACGAAGAAGCCCTCGGGCCGGCCGACGGAGCCCGACTCGGGATCGACGAAGTGCCACGCGCTTCCGTCGTAGACCTGGAGCCAGGGAATCAGCTCGGCGTGCCGCTCGCGCTCCGAGAGGTAGAGGCCCTGCACCACGCGCGCCGGGATGCGCGCACCCGCCAGCACGTAGACGGCGGTCGCCGCCAGGCTGGGCGGGCCCTCTCCACTGCTGCGAAGCAGCCGGATGTGCTCCTCGGCGGCGGGGGTGTTCAGGCGCTCCACCAGCTCTGCCGTGAAGGTCACGATGTCTGCCGAGTCCTCGCGGACCTCGTCGAGCAGGCTGCGCGCCGCCGAGCCGTAGGGCTCGGGGTAGTCGGGCACCTTGGGAAAGGGCGGCTCGGACCCGTAGGACTCGGCGTCCGACGCGTAGATCACCGCCCGGTAGTAGAGCGTCTGCTCGCCGCTCGCCCTGCGCTTCGCCCAGACCGAGAGGCGACCGTCTCCTTCGTCTCGGGTCGTGACCCCGAAGCCCGGGGAGCCGAAGGACTCGTCCAGGATGTCGTAGCCGGAGCCGCCTTTCGGGATGGCCAGCTGGGCCTTCACGGGACCCCGACTGGCGTAGAAGTGCAGCCTCGCCTCGACGGCAAAGGTGTCGACGGTCTCGCCAGGCACCAGGGGAAGTCCGGCGACCAGGTGCTTGTAGGCGATGGCCGCCAGCCCCACAAGCGTCATCAGCAGGGCGAGAATCCGGATCGAGCGTTCGGACACCAGGGGGATCCTGCCTGACCGAGGTCCGCAACCGAGGTCAGTGGGAGGTACGACCCGAGCAAGTAGGCGCCTGGGTGAAGGTTGCTGCCGAGTCGACGAGCACGTGACCCGCGAGGAAGTTCCGACCCAGGAGGACTGGATAGTTGAACTTGTCTCGCTCCGCTAGCGAGAACTCGACCCGGCGTTCCAGGTCTCCGAGGCAGACGGTGAGCCGGATCACAGGACGGCGTTGGGACGCAGCGAGCTTGCGTTTGATTCGCACCCAGCGCTCGACGGGAAGCTCCAGCTCCAGGCTCTCGCCCTGCGGGGAGTCGAGCTGGAAGCGGGCCAGCTCCCGCCCCTCGTGCTCGACCACCTCGAGCCCGTCGGCATCGATCGAGGAGGTCTGGGCTCCGGTGTCGAGGCGCGCCTTGAGCTCGAAGCCCCCGGGCTCCACCCGCACCCGTTCCACGAAGCCGTGTATCCGCAGTGGCTCGGAGGCGCCCGTGGGAGGCGGGAAGCAGAGCAGGGCCGGCCACAGGGCCCAGGCCAGGAGGCGAAGACTCATGGACCGCAGGATCTCAGTCGATGCCAAGCTCCGCCAGCTCCTCGCAGCGCAGCTCCGGATCCATGGCTCGCAGGCTACCGAGGGCCGCCGGGCGGCGGAAGCCCGGGCCACTGCTAGGGTCACGCGGCGGCGCCCAGGGCTTCTCTGGCTCTGGGCTGTCTTCGGGGGCGGGGGCGAGAGCGTGGAGATCGGCCTGCGATGGCGGCTGCTGGCGGCCGCGCTCACCTGGCTCGCCGCCGCGCCGGCGCTCGCGGAGCCGCCCGGCGCCCCGGAAGAGCCGATCGAGGCCTCGACCCGCAGCCGCACCGGCCTGGGCTTCCGCATCCGCGGCGGCGCGCTCCACAGCCTGGACAGCGGCGTCGGAGGCGACGGCGACCGCTTCGACGCCACGCGCGTCACGGTCGACGGTGCGGTCCGCTACGCCTTCACGGAGGGCTCCTTCTTCGGGGTGTCGCTGGGCTACAACTGGGACGGCTACGGCTTCTCCCCGGGCGCCCAGATCGGCGGCGAAGAGCCCTGGGACCAGGTCCAGACCCTGCGCATCAGCACGCCCTTCTTCTGGGAGTTCGGAGAGAAGTGGGAGGTGCTGGCGATCCCGATCGTGCGGCTCACGGCCGAGAACACCGGAGACTGGGGCGACGCTGTCACCGGCGGGGGCATCTTCGGCTTCTCCTATCGCTTCTGCGAGAACCTGCGCCTCGGGCCGGGCATCGGCTTCTTCACCCAGATCGAGGACGACGCCAACGTCTTCCCGGTGATCGTCGTCGACTGGCAGATCACGGAGCGGCTCCGCTTCGAGACGGGGCGCTCCCTGGGCGCCACCGAGGGCCCCGGCGTGCGCTTCAGCTACGCCTTCCGGCCCTGGCTCCAGGCCTCTCTCGGCTTCCGCTACGAGCGACTGCGCTTCCGATTGGCGAGCAACATGGCCGTGCTGGGCGACATCGGCCAGGACGAGAGCTTCCCGCTGCTCGCGGGGCTGACCGTCGGCTACCCCTTCGCCCAGCTCTCGCTCGTCACCGGCGCGAAGCTGGGAGGCAAGCTCCGCATCGACGACCCGACGGGCGTCACCCTGATCGAGGAGAGCTACGACCCCGCCTTCACCATCGGGGCCACCTTCCAGCTGCTGTTCTGACCCGGCTCCGAGCCCGCTTCCCGGGAACGGAGCGCGCTCAGCGGATCTCGGAGAGCTTCACGACCGAGAAGGTCGCCTCCATCAGCGGATCGGCGAGCAGGGTGCGGATCAGGATGTGTCCGTTCTCGTAGCCCTGGGTGCTGATCCAGTTGTCCGCGCCCGGATTCTCGTGGCAGGCGTAGATGCGGAAGGAGCCGTCGTCGGCGAGCTTCACCTGGCGGTTGTTGATCCCGACCTGGTGGTGCCGGAAGTCCCCGGACTCCAGGTAGCGGGTGAGGATCTGGCAGGACCAGTAGCGGCAGGGGACGTCCCGCCCCTGGATGAGGATGGCCTCGTCCTCCCGCAGCCGGAACCAGGCTCCCAGGTACTGGATGCCGGGTCCGGGCAGGTTGTTCGAGATCAGCTTCGGGTCGACCATGGCCGCGAGCTGCTCGGGCGTGTACTCGTCGTGCCGCTCGTCGTCGAGGTGCATCTTGCCCTCGGTGATGTGGGTGGCGTCGACCTGCTGGCCCTGCTGGGTCTTCTCGTAGGAGACGAGATTCAGGCCGGCGAAGATCGAGAGGCCGATCGAGACGTCGGTGGCGTCCTCGACGAAGTCGATCACGCGCTGCAGGCCTCGGGCCAGCTCCTCCTCGCCGAGGGGCTCGGGCCTCTCCACCGGCGAGAGACACTCGATGTCGAAGACCGCCGGACGGAAGCGCCCGACGTCGGTGCCGTGGACGAAGTCCTCGAAGTACTGGCGCGTGAAGAGGATCGGCCGGCGCCCCTCGAGCCGGATCCAGTTGGCCACGCCCTCGGGCCGCTCGGCGCTCAGGTGGATGGTCGCCACCGGCTGCCCCTCCTCCTCCTCCCACTCGATGGCCTCGTCTACGAGGTTGTCCACGATGGTGTAGGCGTCGCGCTCGTCGTAGGCGTAGACGGTCGCGGAGAAGAAGAGATCCTCGCCGCGCTGCACCCGGAAGCGGTAGCTCAGGCTCTCGTCGAGCTTGGCCTCGTGGTAGAGGGTGTCCGTGCCGTCCCCCTTGAACTTGCGGATCGGCGTCATCATCCGGGCCAGGGTCGGGTGGCGGCGATCGATCTCCATCTCGAGCTGGTGTCCGGCCGAGATCAGGCGGATGAGGTAGCGGAAGCCCTCGGCGCGCTCGCGGGCGTTGCGGGCGCCCGTCGGCCCCGTGATCTTCTCGCCGATCTCTTTCAGGCGGTCCGCGAAGTCGTTCCAGGCCGCCTGGCTCTTGCTGGGGGGTCGCTGCGGCGCGCGCTCCGACACGGCTTGGCCTCCTGCTCCCGGGGGTCCTCGCGGGCGAGGCTAGCAGCCCCCCGCGGTGACGTACGCCGACGTGCTAAGCCTTCGGCTCGTGATCCCGGAAGATCTGCCGCCGCCCTTCCGCCCGGCCCCGATCCGCGCCTTCAACGCGGTCGGGGAGCTGCTCTTCCGGGCCGGCCTGCGGCCCTTCCGGCTCGACGAGCCCTCGCTCTGCGCGGCCGCCCGTCGTGCCACCGGGCTCCGGGACTTCGGCGACGAGAGCTTTCGCCCGGGCCTGCGGAAGCTGATCGAGTCTCTCGAGGAGGACGCCCGCCTCAACCTCTTCGGCCGCTACTTCGCAAGGCGGCAGCTCCTGGAGCTGCTCTGTCACCGGCTGCGGATCCTGGACCACCGGCGGCGCCATCCGGAGGTCGCCGAAGAGCGCATCGAGAGGCCGCTGTTCATCCTGGGCCTGCCGCGCACGGGCACCACCCTGCTCTACGGCATGCTGGCCGAAGACCCGGCCCACCGCGCGCCCCTCTCCTGGGAGGTGGACGAGCCCTGTCCGCCCGCCGAGACCGCGAGCTACGCGACCGACCCCCGCATCCGTCGTACCGAGAAGCGTTTCGAGCAGCTGCGCCAGCTGGCGCCGGAGTTCCAGGCCATCCATCCCATCGGCGCCCAGATGCCCCAGGAGTGCATCGTCCTCACGGCTCCCGAGTTCATGAGCCTGCGCTTCGAGATGTGCTTCGACGTCGCGGGCTACCAGCGCTGGCTGCCGCTGCAGGACATGGGCCCCGCCTATCGCTTCCACCGCATCTTCCTGCAGCACATGCAGTCGCGTCACAGGGCCGAGCGCTGGGTGCTGAAGTCGCCCGGACACCTGGGCCCGATCGACGCCCTCTTCGGGGAGTACCCGGACGCCCTGGTGGTGCAGACCCACCGCGACCCGCTGCGCGTCGTGCCCTCGGTCTGCGGCCTCGAGCGGAGCATGCGCCAGGTGGCTTCGGACGAGGTCGATCCGATCCGGCTCGGCCAGCAGCAGCTCGGCGTCTGGTCCACCCTGCTCGACCAGGGCCGTCGGGCCCGCGCCCGCCACCCGGAGCGCGAGTCGCGAATCCTGGATCTCCACATGAACGACATCGTGAGCGATCCGCTGGGCTGCGTGCATCGCATCTACCAGCGCTTCGGCCTCGAGCTGCGCCCCGAGGCCGAAGCCCGCATGCTTCGCTACGCCGAAGCCCACCCGAAGAATCGCTTCGGAGTGCACCGCTACGACCTGGGGGCCTACGGGCTCGATCCCGAGGCCGTCCGCAAGGCCTTCTCCGGCTACTGCGAGCAGTTCGAGATCGAGGCCGAGCCCTACTGAGCGCCTCGGGCGCTCGACGACTCAGCCGCGCGAGCGCCGCACCTTGTAGGTGCTCAGCAGGATGCGCTCGACGAGGGCGTCGGGCAGCAGGCTCAGGAAGCCGATCTGCAGGCGCGCCGAGGCGGGGGCGTAGTAGCGCAGCCGGGGCCGCCTCTGGGTCGCGGCGCGCAGGATCACCTCGGCGACGTCGTCGGGGCGCAGGGCCTTGCGCAGGCTCTTCCGGGTGAGGTCGTCGAAGTCGAAGAAGAGCTGCCGGTAGGGATTGCTGGGATCCTGACGCAGGTGCTCGGCGCCCTTGCGGGCGTTCTCGAAGACCGCCGTGTCGACGAAGCCCGCGATCACGATCGACGCCCGGATCCGCCAGGGCGCGAGCTCCAGGCTGATGGCGCGGGTCGCCAGCTCCAGGCTGGTCTTGGTGGCGCCGTAGGGAACGGCCAGGGGCGCCGGCACGCTGCCTCCCAGGGATCCGACGTTCACGATCCGGCCCCCGCCCTGCTCCCGCATCAACGGAGCGATCTCCCCGACGAGCTGTAGCGCCGAGAAGAGGTTCACCTCGAAGATGTGGCGCAGCTCGGCGCGCGAGATCTGCTCCAGCGCGGCCCCCGGGCTGTAGCCGGCGTTGTTGACGAGCAGGTCGATGCGCCCGAAGGCCTCGCGCGCGCGTGCGACCAGCTCCGAGGTCGCCGCCGCATCGGCGAGGTCCACCGCCACCGGCAGGGCCTCGCCCCCCTCCGCGGCGATCTCCTTGGCCAGGATCTGCAGGCGATCGGCCCGGCGCGCCGCCAGCACCACCCGGAAGCCGTGCCGAGCGAGCCGGCGCGCCGTCGCCTCGCCGATTCCCGAGGAGGCCCCGGTGACGAGCGCGACACGACTCTGCGGCGGCTGGGGCCCTCCGGCCCGCGTCGGCATGACGGCGAGGATGCCGACCCGACCGGCGGCCGGCAATGCCGCCGGGGCTCACTCCACGTAGCCGAGCTCGCGCAGGCGGCGCAGCTGCTGATCGCTGGGCGCTCCGGTCTGCCGGACGGCCATCCAGCCCTCGCGCCGGCCCTGCTGCTCCATCTCGTCGACCCAGGCCAGCAGGTGGGCGAGCAGGTCCTCCAGCAGCTCGACCTCCCGGGAGCCCCGGTCGAGCTGCTCGCCCTCGTCCTCGGCGAGGTCGTAGAGCTCGAGCTTCCCGCGCTTGCGATTCTGGATCAGCTTCCAGCGGCCCTGCCGCAAGCCGTGCTGTCCCTGGACGCGCGGGCTCTCGAAGAAGATCGGTCGCTCGTCGAGCTGGCTCGGGTCCGCGCGGCCGTCCAGGAAGGGCAGCAGCGACAGCCCCTGGAAGCTCGCCGGAATCGGGAGCCCCGCCGCCTCGAGAAGGGTTGGCGCCACGTCCACCAGGGCCACCGGCTCCTCGAGGACCCGACCGCCGTGGCGGCCCCCGGGCAGCCGCAAGAGGAGCGGCACGTGCACCAGCTCCTGGTAGACGGTGCGGCCGTGGTTGAAGCCCCCGTGCTCCAGGAACTCGTCACCGTGGTCGGAGAGCACGACCACGATCGAGTCCTCGAAGAGGTCGTGGGCGTCGAGCAGGCGGAAGAGCTTCGCGACCGAGTCGTCGGCCCAGGCGATGCCGTTGTCGTAGAGGCCCTCGACCTCGGCCAGGTCCTCGGGGCCGAGCGCGCGCGCCCGCGGGCTGAGCGCCCGCGGCACGGGCGGGTAGCCGCGCGTCTGCAGGAAGTCCTGGAAGCTGCCGCTCGAGAAGCTGCGCGCGAAGGGCTCGGGCGCATCGTAGGGCTCGTGGATGTCGAAGCTGTGCAGGAAGAGGAAGAGCGGCGGTTCGTCCGCAGCGGGAGTCTCCGCGAGCCGGCCCCGCTGCTCGAGCCAGCCCGGCAACGCCTCCAGGATGCGCGGCAGGCCGCGGGGCCGGTTGATCTCGTAGCGGTCGAAGCCCTGGGAGAAGCCGTAGCGAGGGGCCATGGTGCCGCCGTCGGTGAGCGCCAGGGTCTCGTAGCCCTGCTCGCGCAGCGCCTCGGCCAGGGTCTGCACCGCATCGGGGAGCCTCAGCCGGGTGGCCGGCTGGTTGGTGTTCGAGCCGTCGTCGCGGGTGATGCGGAAGTGGGGGGGCAGCAAGGAGCTGAGCAGCGAGAGGTGGCTGGGGATGGTCCCGGTGGCCTGGGCGTGGGCGCTGGCGAAGCGCACGGCCCCGGAGGCGAAGGCATCGAGGCCGGGGCTGGTGGGCTTCGGGTAGCCGTAGACCGACAGGTGATCGGCGCGCAGCGTGTCGAGGGAGATCAGCACGATCGAGGGCGGCGCGGACGGCTGGAACCGGCAGCCCAGCCAGGCCAGCGCGAGCGCAGCCGCGAGCCACGGGACGATCCAGACGACGCCGCGCCTCACGACGCAGCGCCGCCGAGGCGGCTTTCCAGGTAGTCGAAGGTCCGCTCCTCGGAGCCCGCCTCCGCCGGGAAGACGACGGCCTCCAGGTCGCTCACCCCGAGGCCGCGCAGCCGCTCGAGGCCGGCGTCGAGCAGCTTCTCGTCTCCGATCCAGGCCAGCTCCACCGGGTGCTGGACACCCTCGCGATCGAGCATCGCCCGGTAGCTGGGGAGCTGGCCGTACATCGCGAGGCGCCGCGCGGCGCGCTCCCGGGCTGCGTCGGGGTCGGAGCTGAGCAGCAACTGGACGCCCGCCACGATGCGCGGCTCCGGGCGACCGGCCTCGCGCGCCGCGGCGCGCAGCCGCGGCGCGATGTGCTCCTCGATGGTACGCGGACCGGTCAACCAGAGGATGGAGCCGGCCGCCGTGCGACCGGCGATCTCGAGGAGGCGCGGGCCGAGCGCCGCCAGCAGCACGGGCACCGGCGCTCCGCCCGGCACCTCGAGCGTGAGGTCCACCCGGTACTGCTCGCCCGCGTGACGGGCCGGCTCGCCGCGCAGCAGCGGCCCGAGCACCTCCATGTACTCGCGCATGTGTCGGGCGGGACGCGCGTAGGACAGCCCCAGCAGGCCCTCGATCACGACCTGGTGGGAGAGGCCGATGCCGAGCGTGAAGCGCCCCCCACAGGCGGCTCCGGCGGTGAGCGCCTGCTGGGCCAGGGCGGTGGGGTGGCGCGGCGGGGTGGGGACGACGGCGGTGCCCAGCTCGATGCGGCGGGTCTCGCGCCCGATCAGGGCGCAGGCCGTCACGGCGTCCAGGCCGAAGACCTGGGGCAGCCAGGCGCTGGCGAAGCCGCGCTCTTCCAGCTCCCGGGCGCGGGCGATCAGCCCGTCGAGGGTCGCGCCCCGCTGCACCCCGATCATGGCTCCGATCCGCATGCTCCCTCCTCGCCCGTGCTCAGTGTCTACCGGAGCCCGAGAGGCGCAGCATGAGCCAGCGCACCGGGAGCCCCAGGGCGATGGTGAGCAGGCCGAGGCCGGCCTCGCGGGGCTGGCGCCAGATCATGAAGGCGGCGGTGGCCAGGCTGGCCCCGACGAAGACGGCCGGGACCCACGGGAAGCCCGGGATCGGCACCCGCTCCGGGCCCTCGCGACGGCGCAGCAGGAGCAGCCCGACGACGGCGGCGGCGGCCGAGAGCCCGAGGGTGAAGCCGATGTAGCCGAGGAGCTGCGCCAGCCCGGTCGACCACACCAGCGCGACCGCCAGGCCGACCTGCAGGGCGATGGCCGCCGCGGGGACCCCGGCTTCGAAGCGGAAGACGGGCGGGAAGACCCCATCGGCCGCCATGCGCGCGTAGACGCGGGGGCCGACCATCACCATCGAGGAGATCGAGGTGAAGAGGGCCAGGGCCACCAGCACCGACAGGGCGCGGCGCAGCGCCGGGCCGCCCAGGTGCTCGGCCGCGATCGCCCCGACCTCGGGCCGGCCCGCCAGCGCCTCGGCGGGGGCGCCGTAGAGGAAGACCGCGTTGAGGGCCAGGTAGACCAGGGTCACGATGCCGGTCGCCAGCAGCAGCGACCGCGGCAGGGTCCACTCGGGATCGCGCACCTCGCCGGCCACGTAGACCGCGGCGTTCCAGCCCGAGTAGGCAAAGGAGATCCAGACCAGGGTCACCGCAAAGGCCCCGAGCTCGAGGCGCACCGGGAGGGAATGGACCTCCTGCGGAGCGCCGGGCAGCGCCAGCGCTCCGAGCAGCACCAGCACCGCGATGGCCAGCAGCTTGACGCCCACCGCCAGATTCTGGAGCCAGACGCCGGTCTGGAGCCGCAGGCCGTGCATCAGACCGGCGAGGACGATCGCCCCGCTGCCGAGCCACTCGGGGCGCCCGGCGCTCTCCGAGCCGGCCAGCAGGTAGGCCTGGAGGCCCAGCGCCGCCGCGGCGATGGGCGCCGTGAAGCCCGCCAGCAGCGAGACCCAGCCGGCCAGGAAGCCGGCCAGCGGGTGCAGCGTCGCGGCCAGGAACAGGTACTCGCCGCCGGACTCGGGCAGGCGCCGCGCCAGCGCGCCGTAGCAGAGCGCGCCGCACAGGGCGAGGACGCCGCCCACGGCCCAGGCCAGCAGCACGACGTCGGGGCTCCCCAGGTCGGCCAGCGCGAAGCCGGAGGTGGTGAAGACCCCGGCGCCGATCATGTTCCCGATGACCAGCGCCGCTGCGCTCAGGAGCCCCAGGCGTCGTCGGCCCACGGGAGGCGCAGCATACGCCAGCCGCGCGGGGGCCGGGACCCGAATCTGTACGAGGCGGGCGTCGCCGGTCTAGTGCGCCGGGCTGGGAGCTGGCGCGCCGCCGCGAATCCTGCGCACGCCCAGGTACTGGAGCAGCGCGAAGAGCAGCACCACGTCGGCCACGATCACGGCGGCGATGGCTCCGAGCGGACTCAGCAGGCCCAGCCACAGCACGGGCAGCGTCGCGAAGACCCAGGCCAGATCGGCCCACACCACGTGCATGGCGAGCCGGACGTCGATCTGCGCTCGCGAAGCGAGCGCCACCAGCAGGGCCGCGAAGCCCAGCAGCGCCAGGCCGACGGCCAGCGGAATGCGCGAGTCGTCGAGGCCGAGGGCGCCCGCGACGGGGCCGGAGCCGGCGCTCAGCACCGCTCCGGAGACGGCGGAGAAGGCCGCGTTGGCGCGCAGACTGCCGCGCAGTAGCTGCTGGGGATCACTCATCGTCTTCCTCCCTTGGCTGTCGTTGGGGGCGCCGCGCGCTCGAAGGCGCGCGCCACCAGGGCGCGGGCGTCGTCGAAGGCCCCGGGCTCGTCGAGCAGCGTTCGCCGCAGGTTGGCCTCCTGCACCAGGGCGTGGAGCTGGAAGGCGAGCAGCCGGGGCTCGCAGCTCGGCGCCAGCTCCCCGGTCCGGACCGCCGTGCGCAGCTCCCGCTCCAGCGCGCGGATCAGGCTGCGCGTGTGCCGGGCGATCCGATCGCGCACGGCCCCGGGCCGCGAGGCGAACTCGGCGCCGGTCGCGGCGAAGAAGCAGCCGCCGCGATAGGCCACGGTCTCGACGTGCTCGATCCAGGCGCCCATCAGAGCCAGGGCGCGCTCGAGGCCGGGCTCGACGTCCGCGTGCAGCACGCGGCTCTCGTAGCCGGCCGCCGCCTCCTCGACGGCGAGGAGCTGCAGGTCCTGCTTGGACTCGAAGTGGGAGGCCACCCCGCTCTTGCTCATGCCGACCTCGCGCGCGAGCCGGCCGATCGAGAGGCCCTCCAGGCCCTCGGCGCTGGCCACGTCGGCGGCCGCCGCCAGGATCTGCCGGCGGCGGCGATCGCCGTGGCTCTCGCGGTCGGGCGCGGACGGGCCGGGTCTGGATCCACGGGCGCTCATGGACTCCAAAATAGTACGACCGTGCTTTATTTCAAGCACGATCGTACTATGGACTGCCGGAGGCGGATCAGCCGTTCAGCAGCTCCTCTTCCTCCTCCTGGTCCTCGTCGGCGAAGCCATCGCAGGGGAAGCGCTTGCCCGCGACGATGCGGAACTTCCGGTAGCGCCGGCTCAGCTCGCGCTTCTTCTCGAGCTTCGCCAGGCGCCGCGGGTCGATGAGATCGACCTCTCCGGTCAGGGCGTCCACCCGGGCCAGGGCGAGCCTCGCGTCCGGATCGGCGATGCCGAAGTCGTAGTGGGCGACCAGGACGCGCCGGCGCAGCTTGCCCCGGAGGACCACCGCTCCCTCGTTGCCGGCCTCGGCCTCCACCGCTGCGACGGCCAGGTCGTAGGCCTCGAGCAGCGACAGCGCCGGCTCGACGGGCTCGACCCGCTCGCCGGTCTCCGTGTCGAAGAAGAGCAGCGCGCGCCCCCCCTCTTCCCTGGCGATCTTGACCTTGAACAGGGTCTCCACGTCCAGCTCTCCGGTGGGCTGGACCGTGAAGCCCGCCTTGAGGGGCTCTCCCGGAACCTCGTCGACGGCCGCGTCGACGATCTCCTCCAGCGTGAAGGGAGACTCGACCACGGCGCAGGCGCCCTCGTCGGCTCCCGCCTGCGCGGCACCCGCAACCCAGGCGAGTCCAGCGACTGCGACCAGAAGGAATCCGTAGCTCTTGCGCATCTTGCCTGTACCTCCATGCTGCACCCTCGAGTGGGTGTCGGAGGCTCCAACCCGGCGGGCGCCGAAGGGTTGCGCCGCGCGCCCCGCCATCTGGCCGGGCGCTCGCCCCGGCACCTCGACCACCGGGTAGCGATCGGTCTTGCCGCAGCCGCCCGGAGCACCTACGGTTCGCGCCCCGAACGAACACCGTTAGAGAGCCCGACCGCCGTTCGATGCCGCCCCCCCAGCTCTCCGAGCAACGCGACCAGCAGCGCGCCGACGTACGCCGCAGCATCCTCGATGCCGCGGAGGCGCTGCTCGTCGAGAGCGGCCTGGAGGGCTTCTCGATGCGGCGCCTGGCCGAGCGCTGCGGCTGCACCGCGCCGACCCTCTACCACTACTTCCGCGACAAGACGCGCCTGATCGACGCGCTGCTCGAGGAGCGGCTGCGGCAGCTGGGGAGCGAGCTGCGCGCCGTCGAGCTCGGGGACGACGCCGTCTCCAACCTGCACGCCCTGGCCGCCGCCTTCGCCCGCTTCGGGCTGCGCAACCCGAGCCACTACCAGCTGCTCGTGATGAGCCGCGGCGACGAGACGGCGGAGCCCGCGGCAGCCGAGGAGGTCCGGCGCATCCTGTTGGACCAGCTCGAGTCCCTGGTCTCCCGGGGCCAGCTGCCGGCGCAGGAGCTGGAGGGGCTGCGGCAGGGCCTCTGGTGCCTGCTCCACGGCATCATCCTGCTGCAGACCACCCGCCCCTTCGAGGATTGGGAGCCGGATCTGCTGGAGCGCTCGCTCGAGGCGCTGCTGCGCGGCTCGCTGGAGGCGCGCGAGTGAGGTCCCCGGCCCTGGCCAGCGTGCTGCTGACGCTGCTGCTCGCGGGCTGCCGCGAGGCGGAGTCGCCGCCCGCCGTCGACGCACCGCCGGTGATGGTGGCTCCCGCCGAGAGCCTCACCCTGGTCGATCGCATCGCGGCCACTGGCCAGCTGCTGGCGCGAGCGGAGGCCACCGTGGCCGCCCAGGTCGACGGCGAGGTGACCGGCGTCGCCGTCGACGAAGGAGCGGCGGTCGCCGAGGGCGACGGCCTCGCCGAGATCGATCCGGAGCGGCGTCAGCTCGAGGTCGACTGGCCCGCGGCCCGCGTGTCCCTGGCCCGGGCCCGGCTGGAGGAGGCCCGTCGCGAGGCGGCACGGGTCGAGAAGCTCCACGGCCGCGGCGCGGTCTCCCAGTCGCAGATGGACCAGGCGCGGACCGAGCTCGACCTGGCGCGCTCGCGGCTGGTCGAGGCCCGGGCGCGGCCGGAGCAAGCCGAGCGCGCCCTGCGCGACGCGGGCGTCGTGGCCCCCGTCGACGGGCTGGTGGCGCGGCGCCACGGCA